>JAKAQV010000034.1 GCA_021819565.1 bacterium
TTTTGCCGGAAACATGGGAGTCGGCGGTTTTAACATGACGAGCGAAAGCCTTAAGGGGAGTATGGTCCTAGGCGGATTTTCAACGAATCTTGAGGCGCAACTGGGCGGCAAAAATGGCGGGTTGATTGTCTTTGGAGGGCCTTCCTTTGAAGGGTTTAATCTGACCAATTCCGCCACGACCCTTCAATACGGTCAATTTGGATCCATGGGGGCTTTTTTAAGCGGCGGGCAATTCGGCGTTCAGGGAAATATCAAATTGGGCGACGCAGTTCGTTTGGCGCCCTTTGTGATGGTTCAATCCTTGGGAGGTTCGTCCTCGGTGACCGGAAATTTTGGCGGTGGCACTAATACGACAGTGACTTCTCAGATTCCGGCCAATACCTCGACTTCTTACGGATTGGATATCCTCATTAACAATTGGAGTCTGGGGACCTTCCTTCAGGAGTTACAGCAATCCTCTAGTTCATCCAATAACGGCAATGTCCATATGGTCGTTTTCCAGGTGGGGTATAGCTTTGGAAATGCCGATCAGTTGGCGAAAGAAAAAGAGGAGGCAAGCTTAAACGGGCCGGGCTATCAAAATCAGAGCGCCCGTTGCCAGGAAATAGCCGCGCGGTGCAAAAACATTGATGGCAACTCCAAACGGGCTCGGTGGTGCAGTAGAATGTCAATCGCGGCGCATTGCCAGGCAAGCCCCGCAGAGCAGCAGCCTTCGCAGGATGAATTTCAAGCCCCGAAAATGTGAACATAGGAGATCTTATGCGAACATTGAGAACAAACTTCGTGTTTCTTTTCGCCCTATCCGCCGTTTTGGCGAGTTGCGCTCCCGCTCCGATTATTCGCGCAGTTCGCGCGGGAGATCAACAGAAAATTCAGGAAGAGGTAAGCCATGGAGATAATGTCAATGGAATGTATCATTCCCAAGATTTACGCTGGTGTTGGATTCCTGTCATCGGGATCATCGGCTATCCTGGGCTGATTTGGTGTCCCATTCAGCAGGCGACGGACAAGTCAACCCCTCTCATTACGGCGATTGGGGAGGGAGATTTTAAAGCCGCGCGACTTTTGGTCGAGCATGGGGCGGATGTCAATTTACCGGCGAGATATTTCTACTTACGTTTGATTTCGGGGTTTCCCGAGACCTGTCCTTTAATTGAGGCGATAGAGTCTATCCATCTGAAGCAGTCCGTTCATATGTTTTTTAATGAAGAGTCCGCTGATGAGAAAGAGGCGTCTCGCTTTGTCAAATTTCTTATCAAGCACGGGGCCGATGTCAACCAATGCTCCTCTTCGCGAAATTTTTTTAACCTACCGCCGATGATTGCCGCCGCAGACGTTGGGAGCGTGGAAATTGCTCAAACGCTCTTAGACCACGGCGCCAATATTGAGGCGCTTGATCCTATTTGGGGCGGAACGCCTTTGATGTGGGCGGCATGGAGGGGACACGCGAAGATGGTCCAATTTTTGCTAGAGCATGGGGCTAATGTTCACGCGATAGCGGAGAGGTCTACGGATAAAACAGTCATGGATTGGGCGGAGTGCCCAAGTTCTCCGCATAATCCTCAAGTCATCGGCCTCATTGACTCGGCTTTGAGAAACAACGCGCCGGTGGAGGTCGCTTCAGCCGATTCTGCTCAGGGTTCGGCGGCTCCGTCAGGTTCTTTTTCCAGCGCAATTTTCAAAGCCGCGAGAAACGGAGATGATGACCGAGTGAGGGCTCTTCTTCGTCAGGGAGTGGATGTGAATTCAACTGACTCTTACGGTTTTACTCCGCTGATGTGGGCGGCCTATGAGGGGCAAACCGATACCGCCGAGATATTGCTCAAGGCCGGCGCCCATCTGACGATGACCAATCGTGACGGCAACAATGCCTTGATGATTGCCGCTGATAAGGGGCATTTGGATATGGTGAAGCTTCTTTTTAGGCATGGGGCTTCTTTAAACGCCCGCGATGAAAAAGGCTTTACGGCGCTGATGTGGGCCGAAAAAAGGCATCATCATGATGTGGTTCAATTTTTAAAGGAACATGGCGCGCGCGCGGCTCGAGTTCAGGGCCAGTTAAAGGGAAAATCCGAGACTAAAGAGATGGACGAAAAAACGCAGTCCTCGAAATCTCAGGAACCGGCGGATGTGGATTCGGTGTTGCCATGAATTCTGAGGAATTGAGAAAATTATTTATCGAGCGCGGAGCTCTTTTGCAAGGCCATTTCCTTTTATCTTCGGGCCTTCATAGCGGGCGATATCTTCAATGCGCGCTCCTTTTGTCCGATCCAAAAATCGCGGAGCAGTTGGGAAAAGCTTTGGCGGAGAAGCTTAAGGAAAAACCGGATGTGGTTCTTTCTCCGGCCATCGGCGGCATCGTGATCGGCCAAGAAGTCGCCAAAGCCTTGGGGGTTCGCCATTTCTTCGCGGAGCGCGAAAATGGAAAGATGGTTTTGCGGCGCGGCTTTTTGTTATCTCAAGGGCAAAAATGCGTCGTCGTTGAAGACGTGGTGACTACCGGGGGCTCTTCCCAGGAAGTGATCGCTATGGCCGATTTAAAGGGAGTTAAAACCTTGTCGGTTTTGTCGATTGCCGATCGCGGATCGGGTTCCCATCAATTCAAGGTTCCATTTGAGAGCCTTCTTAAAATCCAGATTGAGAGCTTTAACCCGGCGGATTGTCCCCTCTGCCAAGAAGGGACACCGGCGGTTAAACCGGGAAGTCGAACCCAAAAATGATAAACTCTCTTTGCTGTCACCCCGACGGAAGTCAGGGTCCAGTTTCTTAAACGACATCACCCCGGTAGTTTGTAAGCTGGGGTCCAGGTATATTCCTAAATTCCGGCAACAGCCGGAATGACGAGGGGGGTGTGCGCTACAGCGCCGGATTTCTTATGAGTTTCAGCTATAAAAAATCTGGAGTCGATATTGATAAGGCTGATCAATTAGTCGACTTTATTCAAAAACGCGCGCCAGCGATCGGCGGATTTTCCGGGCTTTTCGATTTGAAATTGGACGGCCCGGGACCCTATCAATTAGTGGCTTCAACCGACGGGGTGGGGACCAAACTTAAAATCGCCTTTGAGATGAATCGTCATCATACCGTCGGCATCGACTTGGTCGCCATGTGCGTCAACGATCTCATCACCTGCGGATCTAAGCCGCTTTTTTTTCTGGATTATTACGCCACCGGACGGCTTAATCTTCAAAAATCAAAAAAAATTTTATCTGGAATTTTGGAAGGCTGCCGCCAGGGAAAAATGGCTCTTTTGGGCGGAGAAACCGCAGAAATGCCGGGGTTTTATCAGGACGGAGAGTATGATCTGGCGGGGTTTTCAGTCGGTATTGTTGCGAAGAAAAATCTTATCGATGGAAAAAAAATCGCTCCCGGAGACGTCATTTTAGGGCTTCCGTCTTCCGGCGTCCACTCAAACGGATTTTCTCTGGTCAGAAGCGTTTTTAAGGGTTCTCTTCTTAAAAAATATGCCTCCAAACTTTTGACTCCAACCCGGATTTACGTCTCCGATATTGAGAAACTCACACGCGGCCTTAAAAAGCGCCGCCATCAAATTTTGGGGCTGGCCCATATCACGGGAGGCGGCTTGATTGAAAACGTGCCGAGAATTCTGCCCCCCCAATGCCGCGCTTTTTTTGACCGCCGTTTGTGGCGGGTTCCGGAGATATTCCGCGAAATTCAGCGGCGGGGAAATGTTTCCGATTCTGATATGTGGAGAACTTTTAATATGGGAATAGGGATGGTCGTTATTCTCAGATCCAAAGCGGCTTTAGAAGCTCTTAAAATTTTGCCGGGCTCTTTGATCATCGGAGAAATCCGCAAGGGGATGAGTGGAGCGGAAATCCTATGAAAAAAATCGCTGTTTTCGCCTCTGGGGAAGGGACGAATTTTCAGGCTTTATTTGACGCCGCAAAATCAAAAGGCTTGGGTGGCGAAATCGCTTTGCTTGTCTCAAGCCAGAAGAAGTCTGGGGTTCTTAAACGCGCGGCTCTCTCCGGAGTTGAATCTTTAGTTCTCAATCCTTCGGATTTTAAAAATCTTGAAGACTACGATCAACGCTTGGTTGAAGAATGCCAAAAAAGAAAGATCGATTTAATTTGTCTGGCCGGGTTTATGATTCAAATCGGTCCTAAACTCATCAAGGCCTTCCCGTGGAAAATTTTAAACATTCACCCTTCTTTATTGCCAGCTTTTGGCGGCAAGGGCCTTTACGGGCTGCGAGTTCATCAAGAGGTCATCAAGGCCGGAGTGAGGGTTTCGGGCTGTACCGTCCATTTAATCGATCAAGATTACGACCGCGGAAAAATTGTTCTTCAGGAAGCGGTTCCGGTTTTTGATTCCGATGACGCGCAAAGCTTGTCGGAAAGGGTTCAAGAAGTTGAGCATCGCCTCTATCCAAAAGCGGTGCAGTTTTTTCTAGAGGGAAAAATCGAGTTATTAGAAACGAGAGTGAAGATTAAAGCCTCCAAAGATTCTGGGGACAAAAAGCGCGCTCTCATTTCGGTGTCGGATAAACGCGGGATTGTCGCCTTCGCCAAGGGTCTTGTCGATCTAGGATTTGAGATTGTTTCCAGCTCCGGTACCGCCGAAGTTTTGAAAAATAATGGAATACCGGTTTTGACGGTCGAAGAGATCACGGGATTTCCGGAAATTTTTTCCGGCCGGGTTAAAACGCTCCATCCCCTCATTTTCGGCGGAATTTTGATGCGTCGCCATAATGAAGAAGACCTCAAAGACATGGTCCGGCATTCTATCGCTCCGATCGATTTAGTATGCGTGAATCTCTACCCGTTTTCGGAAACGGCCCAGAAAGCGGCTTCCGCTTTTGAGCCAGATGTTGTCGAGCAAATTGATATCGGCGGTGTTGCCCTCATTCGCGCCGCCGCGAAAAATTTTGAGCATGTCTCGGTGGTCGTTTCTCCGAAAGATTATCCGGAGGTCCTTAAAGAATTAGAGCTTGGAGCGGGGAAATTGAGTTCGTCTTATCGCAAGATTTTATCCGCTCGGGCTTTTGAACATACCGCCTCTTATGACGCGGCGATTTCGGAAGCTTTTCAGTTCGAGAAAGAATCATTTCCCCAGATAACGACTCTGCGGCTGTCCAAGATTCAAGACCTCCGCTACGGGGAGAATCCCCATCAGAAAGCGGCGCTTTATCTCCGGCTGGGAGATGAACCCAGCTTTGAGCAATTGTCAGGAAAAGAATTGTCTTACAATAATCTGTTAGACGCCCAAGCCGCATGGGATTGCGTTTCGGATTTTGACGAACACGCCTGCGCTATTTTTAAACATGCCACTCCCAGCGGAGTTGCGGCCCAAAAGACCTTGCCAGAGGCCTTTGACCGGGCATGGGAGGCCGATCCCCTCTCGGCTTTTGGATCTATCTTGGCGTTTAACCAAGTTGTCGGAGTTGAGATCGCGGAAAAATTGGCCAATCGGTTTGTGGAGGTCATCGAAGCCGTCGATTTCGAATCGGGGGCTTTGACCCTTCTGATGAAAAAGCCGAATTTGAGAATTCTTCGCCGGAAGCTCAAAAAGGAGTCGCGGGTGCAGTGGCGTTCTTTGGGGACTGAAATTTTGGCAGGGGATCCGGACGCCTTGATCTGGGGAAAGGACTGGCAGGTGGTCAGTCAGCGCAAACCAAACAGTCAAGAAGAAAAGGCCTTGCGTTTTGCCTGGGTGGTTTCAAAACATGTTAGGTCCAACGCGATTGCCTTGACCGGCCCCGGGTTTACGGTGGGCCTTGGCGCGGGACAGATGTCCCGCGTTGATTCAGTCCATCTGGCCGGAGTGAAGTTTAAGATGTGGCTAAAAAATCACGCGGAACCAAACCCCTTGGTTTTAGCTTCGGACGCCTTTTTCCCTTTTGCCGATGGTATTGAGGCGGCGGTGGGTTTGGGAATATCGGCCATTGTCCAGCCCGGGGGATCGGTCAGGGATTCGGAAGTTATTGACGCGGCCAATGGACACAATATCGCAATGGTTTTTACGGGAATACGCCATTTCCGGCATTGATTTTTAATGCGCAAGGCTCTGAAAAGAGCCGAAATTACCGGTTCCGGTTTGGGCAATCAATTTTTGCAACATCTGAGGGTCCATGGATTTGAGCATGGCCTCTTCCATGGTGATCTGCCCCGAGTTGACCAGCTTGGCCAAGTCTTGATTGAGGGAAAACATTCCGGAAGCCGCTCCCGTTTCAATGGCGCCATTGATTTGGCTGATTTTGTTGTCTTGAATCAGTTTAGAGACGGCGGGGTTCATGACCATGACCTCTCGGGCGCAAGCCATGCCGCCCCCTTTGCGGGGCAGAAGGGTTTGACAGATGACTCCCGCAAGAACCGAACAGAGAATGACCCGCAAGCTGTTTTGTTGATCGCTGGGAAATTCTTCGATGATGCGGTTAACCGTTGAGGCCGCGTCCCGGGTGTGAAGAGTGGAAAAACAAAGGTGTCCTGTTTCCGCCGCGGCCAGGGCCAAGGCCATGGTTTCACGGTCTCGCATTTCTCCCACTAAAATTACGTCCGGATTTTGCCGGAGGGCGTATTTGAGGGCGCGGCCGAAAGAGCCGGTGTGAACGCCCACTTCTCTTTGGTTGACGAGAGAATTTTTGCTCTGGTAAAGAAATTCGATGGGGTCTTCAATAGTCAGGATGTGTTTATGCTGATTGGCGTTGATTCGCTCAATCATGGCGGCTAACGTGCTTGTTTTCCCGGAGCCCGTTGGCCCTGTCACCAAAACCAATCCTCTTGGAAGATTGCAGAAGTTTAAAATGGTTTGATTGAGCCCGATCTGCTCCGGAGTCGGGATCACGCTTGGAATATGCCGAAAGGCGGCTGCAACACCGTAGGCTTGGAGAAAAACATTGGTTCTAAAACGTCCAACGCCTTTGACACTAAAGGCGAAATCCAGTTCATGTTCGCGCTCAAAATCTTTTTGCTGGGTTGGGTTTAAGGCGGAAAAAATCCACCTTTTGCATTCGGTGGCGTCCGGTGGGTTGATTCCCGGTAAAGGGCGGATGACGCCGTTGATGCGGGCGTTGGCCGGTTGATGGGGAGCTAAAAGGACATCGCTAGCTTTTTGCTGGACGGCCATCGCCAAGATTTCAGTTAATTCCGCCATAGAAGTGTCTCCTTGTTCAAAGTATACAAAAAGACTAATAAATTGAGAGGTTGGAGCCAGTGGATTCTTGTAATATTCTGGAAACCGAAAAAGTGGTTTTTTCCGTCATACTTTTTATAGGCTAGAAAAATGAAAAAGATTAAATGGAGTTTGTTCCTTTTGATTTTCGGAGGCGTTTCAGCCTTTGGGGCGACGCTTCTCCCCAAAGATTTACAGGCGGCGGGCAAGGACGCTTTAAAGCTCTTATCCCAATCCTTGTCAAATTCCGATGCGCGAGTTCGCTCTCAGGCGGCTAGGGCCTGGGGCATTATCGGAAATCCCGCCGCCATTCCAGTTTTAAAACAGGCTTTGCGCGATCAAGACGATTCCGTTCGGATTGCGGCGGCTTATAGCCTTTTTGAACTCAAGAGTCTTTCGGGCGTTCCCATTTTAAAATCCATCATTCGCCAGTCTTCTCAAAGCGCCTCCGATTCTTCTCCGGTCGCCGAGCTGCGCCGCATCGCCCATGATAAAATGCGGGTTTTAGCGATTCGAAAGCTCTTTGCCATTGAGGGGAAAAAATCGGAATCATTGCTTAGAAGTCTTCTCAACGACCCTTCCGGCGAGGTTCGCGATGCGGCGGCGGTGGGACTGGCGCGAATGGGGCTTTCGGATTTCGTCTCTGAGTTTATCTCGGCTTTAGATAGCCCCGAGGTTCCGGTCAGAGTGGCGGCGGCGAGAGATCTTGGAGACATTGGAACTCCGGAGGCCTTAGAGGGCCTTGTTCGCGCGGCTTCTGATTCCGCGGTGGATGTCCGGGAAGAGGCGATGAGGGCCTTGCCGCAGTTTCCCGCCGCCCAAAGCGCTCCTCTTCTCACCCAGGCTTTGAAAGATGAAGATCCGCGGGTTCGCGCCCAGGCCTTGGCGGGTTTGTCTCTTTTATCTGATTCGGCTTCGATCCCGGCCCTTAAAAAAATATTGGACGATTCTCTCAATTCGGATACGCGTCTTGAAGCCGAGGCGGGGTTAGCTAGAAGAGGGAAAAAAGTGGATCTCAATTTACCGGAGAGAATATTAAACGCTTCGGATCCGGATTTAAAAAACCTGGCTTTAAATGTCTTGGGCGCTGACGACTCTTTTCATTCGGACCATTTGTTGTCCGATGTGGTGAAATCAAGCGCCGATATTCGCCTGCGAATTAAGGCCGCCACGTTCCTTCTGGAACATCTTGCCGGCAGGAAGGGTTCGTGATCAAAAAATTTCTTGCTTTCTTTTGCGCCGCTTTTTTCCTCTCAAGCCCCCTCTTGGCTTTCAAGGCCTCTTCCAAGTCTAAAACCGACATTCAGCGTTTTGGGCTCAATCAAGTCTTTCCAAAACCTCCTCTTTTTTCCGCGGGAGCTTCCTCGCCTTATATTTATTCTTACAATCACTCCCATTTCCCCAACCATGCGGTCGGGGTTCGAGCGGTTTCCCCCAGTTTTTCGGCGGAGCGTCCGAAGGCTGCGGCAGACGCCTTTCTGTCCGCGGTCGGAAAAAATCTCAATCTCAATCCCGCGGAACTTCAGTTTTTAAACGAAAATTCTGGGCTCGGGAGCATGCACGCTCTTTATCAGCAGACTTATCAGGGACTTCCGGTCGAGTTTAGCCGGGTTAAGGTCCATATGGATTCAACCGGGGCGGTTTTAAGGCTTGACTCTAATTTTTTGCCGCACATTCAAATCAATACCGTTCCCAATATTCCCTCTTCCCAAGCGGCCCAGCTCGTCGCCCAGGATTCAGGTGGAACTCCGGTGACCCCGACATTAGTGATATTTCCGGATTTAAATACGACAGCCCCTCATTTGGCTTGGCGTTTTCTGGTCCGAAAGCCACAGCATCTCTGGAGGTATTATGTAGACGCTCAAACCGGTCAAATTCTTCTCCGTTACGATATTCTAGAGTCGAGCGGTTTTTCCGGAAACGTCCAGGGAATGGTCTTTGACGTGGATCCCGCCTTCCAATCACAAACTCCCCAATGTTCTGGGGTTCTTCCTCCTTGCCTTATCCCCCGGCCTTTTGAAAATGAGTGGATCTATGTGGGCGGACCTTCCTATCGCGCCGCTACCGATTCGAACGGAAATTATTCTTCCGCTCAGAATGGAGAAGTTTTTACCATGCTCCAGGGTCAATATGTCGATGTGTCCAGTTATTTTGGAGCCAACGCTTCATATGAAAATGAAGGGGGAGTCTGGGGAGTGACTCCGGAAAGCCTGTCTTTTGGTCCATCGCCGGCCTCAACTCCGGGAGGAATCATTTCAAGCCAGACTATCAGCGTTCCCTTGGGTTTGGGAGTGGTGGGTTTTCTTCCAATTTTCTCCAAGCTCAATGTGGGGGTCAATTTTAGCGCTTCAGGCGAAAATTTTGGAATCACGACCGATGACGAGCTTTTGATTTTAGATTCTAATGGAAATGTGATTGCAAGTTATGTAGGAGACTTAACTCCATCCGGAGTGACTTCCTTTGCCGGCACGATGTCGGTTGGAAATTCTGAAAGCATTTTGCTCGCTGAGCAACCCGCAAGCCCGGGGGGAGATTCTTATTCAATTGTTTCTTCCAGTTATTTGGTCTTGTCTAATCCCACCGTGACCGGATCCAATAATAACGTAATCTGGGCCGCTACGATGACTCCCTCGGGGATGGAAGGAGAATTAAGTCTCTATTACCATCTCAATTTGCAGCATGATTTTTTTAGCCAGGTTCTGGGACCGACTTTAAGCTCTGAATTTCTCAGCGGAAGAGCCTCGGCCCTGGCTTTCTTTGGCCCCAATATGACCAACGCCTTTTATGATCCCCAAGACGACAATATCTGGTTTGGAGACGGCGGCGCGACGCCGGTCAGTCAAGGCGGGAATTCCATTATGGATATTATGACCGATGACGCGACGGTGCCGCATCATGAACTGACCCATTACCTGGTCCAAAAGATTTGGCCGATCACTAATTTCGGCCAATCGGGGGCTATCTCGGAAGGAAATGCCGATTTTTGGTCGGCGAATTCTCTTAACGATCCTGGCATTGGCTACTATGTTAATGGGGAAAGTCCTTCCTATGGTCCGGTGAGAAACCTGTGCGGGTCCAGCACGGATTCAAATAACGGCTGCGCGACTTTTGGCGGAATGGTCGATAGTTGTCGCGGAGTCCAACCTGCGGTTTATTCCAGCGCGACTTGGACGGGAGAAATTCACTGCGACGGAGAGTATTTTAGTCAGTCAATGTGGGAAATAAGAGGAAAAGAAATCGCGCGCGACGGCGCGTGCACGACCGGAGAGCTTTCAACCCCGCCCTCTTCTCCAGGAAATCAGCTCAATTGTCCCGCCATTAATTGCATTAGCCAGTTGGAAATGAACGCTCTCTTATTTTTTCCGGAAAGTTTTGAGGAGATGGAACAGGCTTTGCTGGATGTTAATTCAATGGGCCTGGCTCCGGCGTGCAGTTTTACTTCTTCTTCCAATATCGCTTCAGATATTGTCTCTTCCTTTCAGGATCATGGAGTTGAACTCTGCTCTTATCCGCAGATTAATTCCAACGACCCATATTGTAATAGCGGCTTTGAAACGGCCTTGGACGTCAGCACCCTAACGACTGTTACCGCCACTCTCTATCCCGCGGGAGAACAGGATTTCTACACCTTTGCCGCCGCTCCGGGCCCGATTAACATTACGCTTTATCTTTCCTCCTCAACCAATCATCCAGGCTACTATAAGGGCTATCAGATGACGCTGTTGGATGCCAATCATGATATTATCACCACTGCCGCTCCCAGTTTTAACGGGCTCAACACAATTAATGGCTATTGCCTGTTTAACGATTGTGATGTGACCGCTTCCAGCGTGCAACTGAGTTACACGTCTTCGGGCGGGAGGTTTTTCTTGGACGTCACTGGCGGAAACGACGGTTCTGACTCGGTTAGCGGGGCCAGTTCTTTAAACCCGTATACCTTGGACTTTAGCTTTCCGCAGATTAACGCCTTGTCCGCCAATGTGGTCAGCGCCGCTGTCAATCAAGATCTGATTAGTTTTCAGGTTTCTATTGCCTCTAATGTAAGCGCTTCGCAGTTGGGTTCAGTTTCTCATCTCCAGACACCGCAATACTTTTTCGCATATGCCCAGCTTCGAGACCAATCTCAGAATGTTCTACCCAATACCCAGACATCTCCCGCTTCGCCTTCCAATTATTTGGCCGTGGTTTCTTCGACTAATGTCAACGGGCAGATTTCCGGATCGGTTCAGATCCAGAATAATTTTTCCTCGCGCTTTCCGGCGGTGGGAACGGTGTATCTGGAAGTGTTCGCATATGATATCGCTGGCAGCACCGTCAGCATGGGACTGTCCGGTCCTTTGAGTTTGGGAACCTCTCAAACCGATGCCTCGGCTTGGAATAATCTTTTTAATCCCCTCAAGGGCCAAGAAGCGACGATTAAATATCAGATTCAGCAGGCGGGGCATGTCACGGTCAAGGTCTATACCATGAATGGAGAAGAAGTCGCGACCTTGTTTGACGGCAATGTCGCCGCTGGAACAGGTTCGGTCAACTGGGATGGAAAAAATTTGCGCAGTTATGTCGTGGCCAGCGGAATCTATCTTGTTCGAGTGACGGGACCCGGACTATCTAAAATTTTAAAGGTGGCGGTCGTGAAATAAAACGAAAGAGATATTAATGATTCTTCTTGGGCTGCTTCTCGGTTTTGCTTCTTTCGCCCAGGCCCAGTATGGGCCTGGGGTGACGGCCGCGCCTGTTTTGCAGGTTCCTCTTGGCAGCCGCGCTCTTGGAATGGGTGGCGCTTATACCGCTATTTCCAACGACGCTTCCGCTCTCTACTATAATCCGGCGGGCCTGAGCCGCTTAAATACCCAGGAAGTGGACGCGACCTTTATGGGCGGCGTGGTGGACAACAGCTACGAAGATTTCGATTACGCGGCACCGATCGCTTTTAAAGGTATTTTTGGAAATGGAGACGCGAGTATTGGGGCGAGTTTAGTCGTTTCCCAAAATGGAGTCATTGACATTAACAACACTAATCCCGATGGTTCATTTCAATCCGCCCAATCTTTAAACGCCGGATCCGATATTGTCGCCCGGGTCGGCTATTCCGAGCGTGTGGCCAAGAGTTCCTTGGATTTGGGAGATTACGAACACCGGGTGAATCAATTTCTTGGAGTGGAGGGCGAATACATTCACTCAAGCTTGGTCCAAGCCTATTCCGCCCAAACTTTTTCCGGTTCCATCGGCTATTTGGCTGATATTCCCGATGAGGGCATTTCTCTGGGCCTTTCCGCTAACAATGTCGGCGGGAGTCTTAACTATGGCGGTTATGCCGACCCGATACCGACCATTTTACGAGCGGGACTTGCCTATCAAGGTCATGTTCCCAACGGCGATAACTACACTTTGTCGATGGATTCCATCTATATCGCCCAAGAGAGAATGTATAACGTGGATGCGGGGGCGGAATATGATTTGATGGATCTTGTCGCCTTCAGGGCGGGGTATCAATTCATTCAGACTTCCATGGGGATCACGGCCGGTTTTGGCCTTCACTGGAAATCGCGCATTTATCTCGATTATGCCTGGGCCTTGGCGACCAACGGCTTTAACGATCTCCAGCGCGTGACTCTCAGCTACCGCTTTGGCGGAGAAATTCGCCCTGGAGAGGGGCATCAAAAGAAACTTCGGGAAGGCGCGGGCGGAAACGTGTCTCCGCTCAAAAATTTAGAAGAACAGCCTATTATCACCAATCCAACAGGGACGCCGCAGAGCCCCAAGCCGAATGTTCTTCCGGGCTGGATGATCTATTGAGTTGGACGGCCTATCTAAGCGCGACTATCTTTGAGGCGTCCGGAATTCCGTTGCCTTCATCGGTTGCGGGCGCGCATTCCGGTCCCCTGAAAATCACCTTGGGACATAAAAGAGAAGAAGAGGAGTTAAGCGCTCCTTTGACCGATTCCGGTCCTGAAATTCCCGAGGCGATTGCCAGCGCCGCGACGCCTGCGATATGAGGGCTCGCCATCGAGGTTCCCGACATTTTCTCGTAGCCGTTGGGAACCGTGGATAAAATGTTGTCTCCCGGCGCCGTGATGTCGACCGCGGGACCGAAACTGGAAAAAGGCGCAATGTGATCTTTTCTATCTGATGCCGCGACCGCGATGACCCAAGGATAGGCTCCGGGATAGTCCACCGTGCTGGTTTCTCCGCTTCGAGAGGCGTTTTCTCCGTCATTTCCGGCGGCGGCGACGATGACGACTCCGGCTTGATAGGCTTTGTGAACGGCTTGTTCAAGGGCGGTGGCGGCTGTCGGAGCTCCTAGAGACATATTGATGACCTGGGCTCCATGAGTCATGGCCCAGTAAATTCCGCTGACCACATCCGAAAGGTTTCCGGAGCCGTCGGCGCTGAGCACTTTGACCGGAATGAGAGTGACCCGGGGGGCCACTCCGAATACACCGCCGTCTTTTCCTTGCCCCGCGATGATTCCAGCCACGTGGGTGCCGTGCCCGTTGTCATCCATCGGCGGAGTGGCGGCGTTGGTCATGTTGGCGCCGTCCGATAAATTGCAGTTGAGATCGGGGTGGGCGCAATCGACCCCGGTGTCGATAATGGCGACGCGGACGCCGTTTCCTTGGGTTTTGACCCAGGCCTGAGGGGCTTTGAGGCGGCGAAGGTTCCAGTGAATTCCGGGAGTCGAGGGCTGGTGTTGTCCCCAGGGCCAGTGAAAGCGCGCGTTTTGGGCAAACCCCTGAGCCTGCTCAAAAGAGGCCGATAAAGAAGGGCTTTCATCGACATCTTTAATCCAATTAATGCGAAAATCTTTTTCCGCCGCGCGCAAAGAGGGAGAGTTTTTGCTTTCCTCCATGATAGCGAGAGTTCGCGCCTTAGGGACTTCGATAATCGCGATATTAAAGCCCGGGAGGTCTTCAACGGGAATCGCGCCTTTAATAGAGGAAAGAATTTTTCGTTTTTCCTCCGGAGTCGCGTTTTTGCGGAAGGTAAGAATCATCCGCGTGTATCCGGCTTGAGTTGGTTGCGCAAAAACAGGTTTTCTTAAAAGCGAAATTCCTAAAAGGACTATGAAAAGACTACAAGCGATCTTTTAGATC
>JAKAQV010000035.1 GCA_021819565.1 bacterium
TCTATAAGGGTCCCCCAGAACCGCGCATTCAATCTCTCGGGGCTCAACCGCTTTTTCAAGCAAAACCTTATTATCATATTCAAAGGCATTACTAACCGCAAAAGATAATTTCGCTAAAGAAATAACCTTAGAAATTCCCACGGAAGACCCTAATCGCGCCGGTTTTACAAAAAGAGGGAAGCCCAATTTTTGAGCCACATTTTTTGCCTCGCGAGGAGAATGAATACAAACATAGGGCAAAATTGGAATTTTTTCTTTTTCTGCCAGGATTTTGGAAAATTCTTTATCCATCCCTAAGGCGGAACCCAAAACCCCGCAACCCACATATGGAACATGAAGCATTTCAAGAAAGCCCTGGACAGTTCCATCTTCACCCAGGGGTCCATGCAAAACAGGGAAAATCACATCCGGCAAGGTTTTCACGTGAAAAAAATCTGACGCCAAAGAGCGTTGCGTTGACTTTTTATCCGGTAAACCGGGGGTGTTGGAAATTTTAACTTTTTTAAATTGTTCAATAAATAAAACGTTTTTTTTAATCCACTGCCCGCGCGGAGAGATCCAAATCAACTCTTTATCATAGCGATTTGAGTCTAGGGCGTTAAACACAGTTCGGGCGCTCACCAACGAAACATCTCTCTCCGCCGATTCCCCCCCGCACAAAACCCATACTCTTTTTTTAACCATGCAAATAAGTTCCTTTTAAAAAACCAATTGGAATATTATATAACTCTTGATTCTGTCGCACAATAAAGTTATTATAAAAGGATAAAATGCCATTTGCACACGGAACGCACGAAAAAATTAACGCGGGCATCAAAAAGATCCTGATTCCCGAGGAAAAAATTTTGACGCGCGTCAAAGAACTTGGTGAAGAAATCTCCAAGGATTATGCGACAAAAAATCCAATTCTGATTGGCATATTAAAAGGAAGCTTGTTTTTCTTGTCTGATTTGATGCGCGCCATCTCTGTGGACTGTTGCGTCGATTTTATGAGTTTGGCCTCTTATTCCGGCGAAAAATCCAATGGGATCGTCAGGCTCCTTTTAGATCTCCGAGAAAGCATCGAAGGACGGGACGTTTTGATTGTCGAGGACATCGTCGACACCGGACTGACTTTAAGCTATCTTGAAAATATTTTAAAGACCAGAAATCCTCGTTCTTTGGAAGTTTGTTCCCTTCTCAGCAAACCCGAATGCCGTAAAAACGCGGTCAAAACCAAGTATGTCGGCTTTAACATTCCCAATGAATTCGTGGTCGGCTATGGGCTCGATCTCGACGAAAAATACAGAAATCTTCCGTATATAGGCGTTCTAAAATAAAATTCACTTTCTATGGAAAATAAAAACATTAAACAACTCATTCTATGGGCCGCGGCCTTTCTCTTAGTGATCGTTCTTTTCAAAAATATCAAAGCGCCCACTGTCTCAGACAAGGAAATTCCTTATTCTGAGTTCAAAACCGATCTCAAAGACGGCAAAATCAGCGATGTCAAGGTTCGTCCGGACCTCATTGAAGGAAAAATCAAGGAAGACGACGGGAAAGTGGAAGATTTTAGAACTCTCCCTCTTCCAGATCTCAATCTCGTGCAAGATCTGGAAAAATATCATGTCAACAATTTTGCCGGAGAACCCGATAGAAGCTGGGTGACAAGCCTGATTGTCAATATCGGCTGGGTGGTTCTCTTTTTCGCCCTCTGGTGGATATTCGTCATCCGTCAGGTGCAGATGGGGGGAAAACAAGCGATGTCTTTCGGGAGAACAAAAGCCCGGGTCGTCGACGACAAGAAGAAAAAAACGACTTTTGCCGACGTGGCCGGCTGCGATGAATCCAAAGAAGAACTTCAGGAAATCGTCGAATTTCTAAAAAACCCGGCGCGATTTCAAAAACTAGGCGGCAAAATGCCCCGAGGAGTTCTTCTCTTTGGACAACCCGGGACGGGAAAAACTCTATTGGCCCGCGCCGTATCCGGAGAAGCCGGAGTGCCTTTCTTTACCGCATCCGCCTCGGAATTCGTGGAAATGTTTGTCGGCGTCGGCGCGTCCCGAGTCAGAGATCTTTTCGATCAGGCGAGAAAAGCCGCGCCCGCCGTAATCTTCATCGATGAATTAGACGCGGTGGGAAGACACCGATTCGCTGGAATTGGAGGGGGACACGATGAAAGAGAACAAACCCTCAACCAACTCCTCATTGAGCTTGACGGCTTTGAGCAAAATCAAGGCATCGTTCTTATCGCCGCGACAAACCGGCCGGATGTTATCGATCCCGCTCTTCTTCGCCCCGGAAGATTCGATCGCCAAATTCATGTCCCGGCTCCGCATCTTAAAGGAAGAGAAGAGATATTAAAAGTCCACGCTCGGGAAGTTAAAATGTCTCCCAAAGTGGATTTGTCGGTCATCGCGCGCCGCACCCCGGGCTTTTCAGGAGCGGATTTAGCCAATGTCATCAACGAAGCGGCGCTCCTAGCCGCGCGAAAAGACAAAATCGAAGTTGAGATGGATGATTTGGAAGAGTCCATTGAGCGCGTCATGGCCGGCCCGCAAAAAAAATCAAGCATCATGTCCGACAAGGAAAAAAATATCGTGGCGTATCACGAATCCGGGCATACGCTGGTCGCGAAACTTTTGCCTAATGCCGATCCCGTGCACAAGGTTTCCATCGTTTCCCGGGGGCATGCCTTGGGGTATACCCTGCAACTTCCGACCGAAGACAAATACCTGACTTCTCGGAGCGAAATTCTCAACCGCCTAGCCGTTCTTCTCGGCGGCCGTTGCGCGGAAGAATTGGTTTTTAACGAGATCACGACCGGGGCCTCAGATGATCTTTCAAAAGCTTCCTCCTATGCCACCAAGATGGTGACGGAATTCGGAATGTCCGATAAGGTCGGCCCCTTGTCTCTCAAAAAACCCGAGCAGGAAATTTTTCTAGGCCGAGACCTTTCGCAACAAAATGGATACTCGGAAAGAACCGCTCAACTCATTGACGAAGAAGTTAAACGCCTGGTCACCGAGGCCCATGAAAAAGCTAAAAGCCTTCTTACGACACACAAGAAAATTCTAGACGAGCTCGCGGCGAAATTGTTCGACCGGGAAGTCCTGGATGGAGAAGATATAGACACAATCTTAAAAAATGGGCTTCAAATGGGGATCGCTTAAGTTATAATAATCCATACGTCTTAAAATACGATTAAAAAGGGAGAAAGAATATGCCTTCAAAAAATAAACGCTTTACCTTAAAATATCCGATCGCCATTCTAGGCCTGGCGATTCTGGGATTAGCGGCCTGCAAAAAAATGGCCGCTGGTAACCAAACCATTCAGAAAGGCTCGGTCGTCCAGATCGACTATACGCTTACAGTTGATAACAAAGTAGTCGACACTTCCGTCGGCAAAAAACCTTTGATGTTTATCGAAGGATCCGGCCAAATTATTCCGGGTCTTGACAGCGCCTTGATGGGGCTTAAGGCCGGCGACAAGAAAACCGTTGTCGTCTCTCCTGAAAATGGCTATGGCATCGTCAACCCCAAGGCCTTCGTCAAGGTTCCCAAAACTTCTTTCAAGGATATCGCTTCCCTTAAAGTAGGTTCGTCGGTGGGAGGTTCTCAAAACGGAAGACATTTTCAGGCGGTCGTTTCTTCTATCGGGAAAAAACACATCACCTTAGACTTTAACCCTCCGCTGGCGGGAAAAACATTGAACTTCGATGTCACCGTGGTCAGTGTCGCCGCGGGAAAATCCTAAGATACCAGATTGATATAGAAAAAAGCGCCCTTAACCGGGCGCTTTTTATTTAGGATAGGCTGAAAATAAAAGAAGAGCCCATCCCATGAGAAATGAAAGCCCTCCCAAGGGCGTGATCCATCCAATTTTTTTAATCCCGCTTAAAGACAGAGAGTAAAGACTTCCGGAAAATAAGAGAATCCCGGCGATAAAAAGATATCCCGCCCACGAAACCCCACGCGAAGGATTTCTAACGACAAGGCCCGCTACGATAAACAAGGCCAAGGCATGATAGATTTGATATTGAACTCCGGTTTCATAAACCTGTTTCATTTCCGGAGAAAGGATATGCTTAAGCCCGTGAGCGCCAAAAGCTCCCAAGGCTATGCCTAAAAACATAAAAAGGCTTCCCATCTGAATCCAAAACCTAGAACTCATCTCGCCCCAACCTTACTCATAGCGCAAGGCCTCAATGGGAGAGAGCAAAGACGCCTTACGGGCCGGCCAAAAACCAAAGATAATTCCAATCATCGCGGAACAGCTAAAAGCGAGAACAATAGATTGCGGAGTGACAATCGCGGACCAACCCGCATAATGGGTCATCGCGAAGGCAATCCCAACGCCTAAAAGAACTCCAATGGTTCCTCCCAGAAGCGATAAAAATGCCGATTCAATGAGAAACTGGGTTAGAATCGCGCGCCTTGGGGCGCCGACGGCCTTTCTGAGTCCAATCTCGCGCGTTCGTTCCGTCACCGAGACCAGCATGATATTCATAATTCCGATTCCGCCCACTAAAATCGAAATCGCGGCGACAATCCCCAATAAAATTCCAAAGGTCTTGGTCGTGCCCGTCAAGGCCGATTGAATATCCTGCATATTGCGCACGGTAAAATCATCGTCTTTATAGGCGGGGAGATGATGCCGCGTTCGCAAAAAAGTTTTAATTTTAGACATCACCCCGTCAATTGACTGAGGGGTGTCGCATTCCACCTCCATGCGGTTTAAATAACGTCCTCCCCGGGATATGGAACCGCCCCAACCATTGAACCCCAATCGCATCATCGCGGTCTTAAGAGGAATGATGATTACGTCGTCTTGGTCACGCCAGGCGCTCGAGCCTTTGGGAGGCAAAATGCCAATGACTTCAAAACTGACCCGATTAATTTTTATCCGTTTTCCAACAGGATCAGAATTCCCAAATAAATTGTTGACCACGGTCTGCCCTAAAACCGCAACCCTTGCCACCTCGTCATTTTCTTGTTGCGTGAAAAAGCGCCCATAATAAGGCTCATCTGAATGCATGGGGGAAAAAGAGATCATATCTCCATCTACTTCCGTGTTGGTGTTTTTATCTTTATAAACGACTTGGGCGCTTCCGGAAACTTCTCCATTGACCGCGATAATATGGGGACTTAAATGAGAAATCGCTTCCACATCCGGGATGCTCAAACGCGACACGCTTCCGGTGCCACCGTGAAAAGCGCTGGAAGAAAAAGGCCAAATCATGATCAAATTCGATCCCAAACCCGAGATCCTAGCCTCGATTGATTTTTGAGCGCCGCGGCCAATGGCCAGCATGGCAATCACCGAACAAACTCCAATGAGAATTCCCAAAACAGACAAGAAAGAGCGAGTTTTATTGGCCGATATCGCCCGCAGAGCCGAAAGGCTGTTTTCTTTGATTTCAGCTAAACTGAGTTTGGGTGGCAAATGCGAATAATCATTGCCGTTCAAAGAGGAGGGGACGGCGTTTGTTTCCGCAACAAGCCCTTTGGGATTTAAATTTTTTTCATCGGATTGAATAGATCCGTCTTTAATCTTGATAATTCGCTTGGCATAAGCCGCGATATCCGGCTCGTGCGTCACCATGATGACCGTAATCCCGCGAGCGTTGAGTTCAGAGAGTTTCCGTAAAACCTCATCGGCTTGATCGGAGGCGAGATTTCCCGTCGGCTCGTCGGCAAAAATAATCTTTGGAGAATTGATGAGGGATCTGGCGATAGCCACTCTTTGCTGCTGCCCTCCGGAGAGCTGATTAGGCTTATGTTCTTCTCGATCTTGAAGCCCCACATCCGCCAGCAATTCCTTAGCCCTTAAACCGGAAACGGGATTGCCGGAATAAATCGCCGGCAAAAGAACATTGTCTACCGCGCTTGTGCGCGAAAGAAGATTAAACATCTGAAAAACAAATCCAATGGTTTTAGAGCGCAAGGCGGCGCCTTCATCATCGGATAAGGCGGAAACGTCTTTCCCAAGGAGAAAATATTTTCCCTGGCTGGGGCGCTCAAGTAATCCCAAAATTTGAAGCAGGGTCGATTTTCCCGAGCCCGAGGGCCCCATAATCGCGACAAATTCGCCTGGTTCAATTGATAAATTAATTCCCTTAAGCACCAAGAGATTTCCCGAACCTACTTTATAAGAGTGGCGGATATTTTCAAGTTTAATGATGGACATGAAAGGTTTAACTTGATTTTTTCTTCTTGCCGCCGAAGGCCAAGGGACTAGTCTGCGCGTGTCTAGGAACGTAGCGCTCTCCGGGAATAATCACTGAATCCCCGTCTTTAAGTCCGGAGAGAATCTCGTCATTGGTCCCGTCTTGGATACCAAGAGAGACAATTTTTTCCTCAGGATGGCCATTGGGGACCGGAATTAAAACGACATTTTTGCCCTTTTTCTGCTGAACGGCGACCGCGGGAACAAACAAGGCGTTTTTGTTATCTTTGACGATAAAAGTCACATTGGCCGTCATCTGGGACTTGTAATAACTGGGCGCTCCGCCGTCGGGATTAATCTTGACATTATAAGTGATGACATTGGCGGTATTAACCCCTTCATGGAGTATGTCAAAAACTTTTCCCGTCGCCGTTCGATTGGGATAGGCGTCCAAAACAATTTTGGCTGGCATACCCAAATGAATTTTTCCAATGTCTGTTTCGTCCACCTGAGCGACAACGATTAAGCGATCCGACATCGCGAAAAGAACCGTTGCGGCGTCGACCGTTTGGCCATCGACGATATTTCTCAATATCACGACTCCCGAAATCGGGGCGATGACGGGGGTAGGCTTATAGCTGTCCTCCCATCTTTTAAGGGCCTTAGGACCCTGGGATCTCGCTGCGTCCATGATGGCCACGCGATCGGAAGAACTCATCCAGGCAACCACCTGCCCGGCCTTGACTACGCTTCCCTCATCCACTAAATATTTGTCGATTCGTCCCGAAATGGCCGGTTTAATTTCAACGCGGTTAAGAGGCGCGACATTTCCCGTCGCTTCAACGGTTTCTTCCAACGGCCCGCGGCGAACTAAAATGATTTTCCCTAAATCCTTGGGTTTTTCATTTTTCTTGTGCCAATAAAACCAAGCTCCGATTAAAACGAGGCCTAAAAATCCCGACGCGACAATTTTCCTCATTAATCCTCCAAGCCCAAACCCTCGGACTCTTCCCAAGCGGCTAAATATTGAGCCTCTAAATATTGATCATTAATTAACGTTTGCTCGGCATTGACGAGATCGGTCACGGCGATTTCCCAGGTGTCGTAGGTCATCAGTCCCGCACTGTAGCGAATGGTCGACTCGTCGTTTCTTTGTTTCGTCGCCTTGACCCGGTAAGTCCAAACATCGACGAGCTGTGCCTCGTTTTTGAGATTATACCAGGCGTTTTCCATGGTCTCCCGAGTCAACAAACGAGTCGATCGCAATTGTTCTTCGTTTTGATCGGCGGTTCTTTTGGCGCTGACCAAGGTAAAAAAAGTGCCCAAGGGACCGTTAGAAAAAATCGGCACATCTACCGATCCGAAAAAAGACCAGCTGGGGCTTTGAGTCGCGATCATTGTATTTCCAAGAGTGCTTCGAGTATAAGAAACACCAACGTTCGGCAGCATCGCGCTTAAAGATTGCCCCACGCCGGCCTTGGCCCCAAGCCAAATCGCTTTTTGGAGTTGAACATTGGGATTATTTTCAACTAAAGAAGCCATATTGGGATATCCCTTGGGAGGCGCGGGAAGGTCAAGGCTTCCTTGAACGGAAACCTGGGTAAATCCATCCTTGCCCAAGAGTTGATCGAGTTGAATCTGAGAGAGTCTTAAGCGTCTTTTGTTTTGGTCCACCGCTTCTTGCGCTAATTTTGTCTGAGCCTTCGACAACATCAGATTTCCCTTAGATTCCTGGCCGTTGTTGTAAAGGAGTTGGACCATATCGGTGTTCTGCTTTCGGAGATTCAATATCTCTTGAGCCACATCCACCATTTTATAGGCAAAAAGCAGGCGGTAAAAGGCGACCTTCAAATTATATCGAACCGTCACCGAACTCACTCGGTAAGACGACCACATCTGAGAGACAAAGGCATGGGCTTTTCGGATGTCCTGGGAATCCTTGAAGTTAAAGATATCCATATGGGCAGTGCCTTGAATTGTCCAAGGAAGGAAACCCCCTCCGGCCACTCCATTAGAGGCAAGGAAACTGGACTGATTGGCTGAACGCACCTTGGTATAGCCATCCTCCAAGCTCGACAGACTCGGCAAAACCTCATTCCAAGAGGCGTAATAAGAAGCGCGCGCGGAATCAATCGCTTTTTTAGCCGCGGCAAGATCGGGATTGTCCTTAAGCGCGATTTTGACGCAATCTTGCCAGCTCAGCGTATGGGAACCAGAAGAAATCGATAAATCGGAAGCGGCGAACGCGGCCCCCGCGCTTCCAACGAAAAATAACCCCAATAAAACTAATTTATTAAGCAATCGCACGGTTTATTATATAAAGACTTATTGAGAAGACAAGCTTGCCGTCGAAGAAACCCGCGCTTGGAAATCAGAGGGGATTAAATGATGGCGCTTGTCCCATTCTTGAGTCATCTGGACAAATTGGACCTGTTGCTCAGGGGTCAAGATTTCGGCCATATCCGCCCGCATTGAAAGGCGAAGAGCCTCAAACTGAGAGCTCATTTGCTGGTGAAGAGAGAGAATCTTTTCGCGTTTAGCTTCCAGTAAAAGCTCAACTTGTTGTTCTTGTTGCGGTGTTAAATCGAGTTTTCGGCTCAGCCGGGCTAAAATTTTCTGAGTATCGGGCCCATGCGACCAAAATTGATGGAAGACCGTTCGTTCATGATAAACCCCAACCCAAGCGCCAATTAAGAGCCCCGCGCAAAAGGCCAGCAAAACATAATTCCAAACAATTCTCATTGACCCTCCAATATTGAATTAAACCAATTCGATTTCTGTCCCGTCATCGGCGGCAAAATCCACTCCGCCATATCCCTATTTGTCCCTAGTAAAAGGAGAGTATCCGGAGCGGCGATGGGCTCTGAACGGCCTAAAACCGTAAAGAAAATGAGGGCGGCAAAACCCAGCTCAAGAGCGGGAGTCAAAAATGTCCACAGAAATTTTGAAAAATTGAAATTCGCAGTAAAGGAGGGCGGGGAAATTTTAGACATCGCCCTCTGGATAAATTCCTCGGTCTCTTTTTGAGACACAAAACCGCGAGACTGAAACAAGTTCTCCGCGATTTTCTGCCAAACTCTTTGAGTTTGAAGACACTGCGCGCAATCCTTAAGATGTTCTGAAATCTCAAGCCTTTTTCCCGAAGATAATTCTCCATCCTGAAACGCCCCAAGATTTTGCCTGATTTCTTCGTGTGTCATCTTATTTTCCCTTCTCTCACTTAGACGCATCCGGCGGTCTTAAAGTGTCGAATCACTTCCTCGCAAGCCAAACGCGCCCGATAAAGGCGCGCCTTAACCGAATCCAGACTGCATTCTAGGACCTGGGAAATTTCTTGATAACTCAGGCCCTGAACCTCGCGCAAAACCAGAATCAGGCGATATTCCGCAGGCAAGCGCATCATAATTTTTTCAACCAAATCCGAATTAATAAGAGAAGATTCTATCGTTGAAGCGCCTGAGGATTCCTTAAAGATATCACTTCCCGGAGATTCCAGCATCCCATCCAAGGAGTCTTCTTTTGCGCGCGCTTGAGAACGAACGAAATCCAAACAACGGTTGGCGGCGATTCGGTGAATCCACGTCAAAAAAGAAGAATCCTCTCGAAACTGATCTAAAGAGCGGTAGGCCTTTAAAAAAACCTCTTGAGCGGCGTCATCGGCGAACGTGCGGTCTTTAAGAAGAGATAAACAAAGGCAGAAAATTTTGGGATAATGGCGCCTCATCAACTCCGCATAAAGAGCGGAATGGCCTTTACGAACTTTTTGAACGATCTGCGCGTCGGTGATAAAAACCCCCTCCTGCGCCCGGCGTCCCTAAAGCAGGGACGCCGGGGCCGGATAACCAAGGATATCTTATTGCGAGCCGGAAGGCTGCGGGTTTGAAGATTCGCCTGAGGATTTATTATGGTGTTTTTTCCAGTGAGCCTTCGCCTTTGCCAAAAAGGATTGGCAAGTGGAAGACAACTGAGTGGAATTTTGTTTTAAGCATTTGTGCATGGCCTTAGGACCCTTTCCCTTGGCCGCCGAGCAGAACTGATTGACATCCGCCTGACAAGCCTTTTTAAAGGCCGTGAAATGAGCGCGCATCTTTTTCATTTGTTTTTGGCAGGCGCTCGACAAATGAGCCTTATTTTCTTTGAGACATTTTCTTTTATCTTTCCAACTTTTCGCGTTTGGGCACAGGTTTTGAATGTCTTGAGCGCACGCCCAGTGATGTTTTTTCTTCATATGAGTGGCGGGAGCGCTATTTTGAGTTGGGGTATTGGATTGATCTTGCGCTATCGCGGGCGAAACCGCCGCCGCTAAAGCGATTGCGGACAGACAGACTGTCAGTATTTCCGTTAGTTTTTTCATTGTTCTCTCCTTTTTATTGTTTGCGTCTTAATTTAGACGCGCGGAAATTAAGAAAAGTGTCGCCAGTTGCATTATAATAGGGTAGATGCGATTTAATCTTAAGTCTCCGTTTAAGCCTGCGGGAGATCAACCGCAGGCGATAGAAGCCTTAACGCGCCGAATGAAAGAGAAGGCGCCATGTCAGGTTCTCTTGGGAGTCACGGGATCCGGCAAGACATTTACGGCGGCCCACGTCATTAATCATCTCAACCGCCCGGCCTTGATTATTTCTCCGAACAAAACCTTGGCCGCCCAACTCTATAGCGAATTTAAATCGCTATTTCCAGAAAACGCGGTCGAATTTTTTATCTCCTACTATGATTATTATCAGCCGGAAGCCTACGTTCCCTCGACCGATACCTATATCGAAAAAGATTCCGCAATCAATGATCGAATCGACCGGTTGCGGCTTAAAGCCACCAGCGCTCTCTCTTCTCGAAGAGACGTCATCGTCATCGCCTCCGTTTCCTGCATTTACAATATCGGCTCTCCGGAAAATTATGAAAAAAGCTCTATTTACATTCAAAAGGGGAAAAAACAAGAACGCTCTAAACTTTTGGAACAGCTGATCTCCATCCACTATGAGAGAAACGAAGTCGAATTCATCCGCGGTAAATTCCGAGTCAAAGGGGGAATTGTCGATATCTTCCCGGCCTATCAAGAAACGGCCCTGCGCATTTCTCTCGATAACGGCCTGATTAAGGATTTGTCGGAGTTCGATCCATTGACCGGACGCAAAATCAAGGAGTTGTCGGATGTCTGGATTTATCCCGCCAAGCATTTTGTCACCGATGAGATCAGCCGTTTAAAGGCGCTTAAATTTATCGAGGCGGAAATGAAAGAGCGCGTCAACGAGTTTAATTACAAAGGAAAAAATCTCGAAGCCCAACGCCTTGAGCAGAGAACGCGCTATGACATGGAAATGCTCAAGGAAGTCGGATTTTGCCATGGAATCGAGAATTATTCAAGGCATCTGTCGGGCCGGGCCCCGGGCGAACGTCCATTTTGTCTTTTGGATTATTTTCCCAAGGACTACCTCCTTTTAATCGATGAATCCCATGTGACCATCCCTCAGATTCGCGGGATGTATGAAGGAGACCGCTCGCGCAAGCAAACCTTGGTCGATTTTGGCTTTCGGCTTCCCTCGGCCTTGGACAATCGCCCTCTTAAATTCGAGGAATTTGAGTCCCTCGCCGGCCAAACCATTTTTATTTCGGCGACCCCGGGGCCATATGAACTCGCCAAATCCAAAGGCGAAATCGTGGAACAAATCATCCGCCCGACCGGTCTTATCGATCCTGAAATCATCATCCACCCCTCCGAAGGACAAATGGAAGATTTGACCGCCCGCGTCCGCGAGAAAGCCCAAAAAGGGGAAAGAAGCCTGGTGACGACTCTCACGAAGAGGACCGCCGAAGATTTGGCGGATTACCTGCTTGGCAAGGGCTTAAAAGTTCGATATCTCCACTCCGATATCGAGCCCTTGGAGAGAATTCAAATCCTTCAGGATCTCCGCCGCGGAGTTTTTGACTGTCTGGTCGGCATCAATCTTCTCCGGGAAGGGTTGGATCTTCCCGAAGTGTCTCTAGTCGCGATACTGGGCGCGGATCATGAGGGATTTTTAAGATCGGAAACCACCCTCATTCAAATCGCCGGGCGCGCGGCGAGAAATGTCGGCAGTTCCGTCATTTTATACGCCGATTCCAAAACCGGATCCATGTCGCGAGCCTTATCCGAAATGGAAAGGCGACGTAAAAAACAGATCGAATACAATAAAAAATTTAATATTACCCCTAAGACCGTCGTTAAAGCGGTCTCAGAACTCGAGGAATTCGAGTCCCAGGCCAAACGAAACGGCCTCTCCTTCTTAAAGGAAACAGAAACCCCCTTAAGCTCAAAGGACATACCCATCATCGCCGAAGAAATTGAAAAACGCATGAAGGCAGCCGCCGAGAATCTCGATTTTGAGACCGCCGCCCTTCTCAGAGATCAGCTTTTTGAACTTAAAGAAATGTCCGCCTCAAAAAAAGGAGTCCGAAAATGAAAGCTCCATCGTGGCTCATCAAAGAATCTCTGCGGGAAGACTTAGGCAGAAACGGGGATTTGACCACCCGTTTTTTTGTCCCCCCAGGCGCAAAAATATCGGGCTTTATCGTTTTAAAGGCCGACGGGGTCATTTGCGGAACTGAAATAGCCCGGCAGGTTTTTGAAAAGCTTGACCCTTCCGCCCAGTTTAAAATTATAGTTCAAGACGGGCGCTACGCGAAATCGGGCCAGAAAATAGCTCAAATAAACGGTTCACCAAAAATATTAACGGCAGAGAGAACCGCCCTTAATTTCCTCCAACATTTGTCGGGAATCGCGACCCTGACAAGGCAGTTTGTCGAAGAAATCCGCCCCAGCAAGGCTCAAATTTACGACACGCGCAAAACCCTTCCGGGCTGGAGAGTTCTTGAAAAATACGCGGTGAGATGCGGAGGGGGGAAAAACCATAGAATCGGGCTCTACGACATGGTCTTACTCAAGGACAATCATTGGGAATTCGGCTCTTTAAAAAATGGATTGTCTCGGCTCAAGAAAAAATATCCCAAAATTCCGGTTGAAATCGAGGCCGATAGAATCAGCCGCGTTCAAGCCGCCCTCACTCTTAAGCCTGACATGATCTTGCTCGACAATATGTCGCCCAATCAAATCAAAACCGCCATTCAAATGATTCGCGCATGCTCAAAAAACATCCAAATCGAGATTTCAGGAGGGGTGAACCTCCAAAACGTCCGCGCTCTCGCCCAATTAGGCCCTGACCGGATTTCCATCGGACGCATCACCCATAGCGCCGGGGCGCTGGACATGAGTTTAGAGGTCCAATGAACAAGGTTAAAACGTCTTTTCCCGGAATCGCGCGCTTAGTCTATGCCGAGGAGATGGAATCCACCCAAAACACCGCCAAGGCTTTGGCCGAAGAAGGAGCGGAACACGGAACATTGGTTTGGGCGAAAAGACAAAAGGCCGGTCGCGGGCGGATGGAGAGAAAATGGGAATCGCCGGAAGGGGGGCTCTACTTTTCCCTGATTTTAAGGCCTAAGATTTCACCGCTGGTCTTGGCGGATCTTAGCCTTAAAACGGCGCAAGAAATTTCCAGAGCTCTTTTAAAAGCGGCCTCTCTTAAAACAAAAATCAAGCCTCCAAACGATATTTACGCAAAAGAGGGAAAAATTTGGAAAAAAATTTCCGGCATTCTCATCGAAGCCGCGGGAAACGAGACAAGCCTTTTTTGGCTGGTGATCGGCATCGGTATTAATATCAACAATCAACCGCAATTAGAATCCGCCACTAGTCTCAAAATTCTGACCGGGAAAGAATGGGAATTAGAAACAATTTTGGCCCAAGTCCTCAAAGAAATGCAAGAATCTGAGTAATGCCCCACGCACTCTTAATTTCCATCATTCTAATTTCGGTTAACGCCCTCTTTGTGCTGATGGAATACGCCCTGGTCAGGGTCCGGCCTTCTTTACTTGAGGTTTTATCCAAGCGCGGAAACTCAAAGGCCGTCCGAGTCATC
>JAKAQV010000036.1 GCA_021819565.1 bacterium
GCCGCAAAATTGCGCGACATGGAAAATAGGGATTTAGAAGAAGGCCTTCGCATTGAGAAAGCGGCTAACCGCGATCTGCAAAACGGCTGGGACCGCGAAACGGAAGAGGAATATGACGATCATCTCGCGGCCACTCCCGCGCACGCTCAAACCCCGACCTTGGATCAATTCGGCTCGGATTTGACGCAAGAGGCGCGGGAGAAGAAACTGGATCCGGTTTATGGACGCGATAAAGAGATTTCAGAACTGACTGACGTTTTGACCCAAAAGAGAAAAAGAAATGCGGTTTTGATTGGAGAAGCCGGAGTTGGAAAAACCGCGATTGTCGAAGGCTTGGCTCAAAAAATCGCCGCGGGAGAAGTCCCAGTTCTTAAAGGAAAGAGAATCATTTCGCTTGATATTAGCGCTTTGCTCGCGGGAACTCAATATCGGGGGCAATTCGAGGCGCGGGTGACCAAGCTTTTAAAAGAGCTTGAGGCAAACCCCGATGTGATTCTTTTCATTGATGAGATGCATCAAATCGTCGGAGCCAACTCCAATTCCGGTGGCGAGAAAGATTCAATGAACATGGCCAACATGCTTAAAGCCGCGTTGGCTCGGGGCCGGGTTCAGGTGATCGGGGCGACGACCTTTGACGAATATCGAAAATACATTGAAAAAGACTCCGCATTGGAAAGGCGGCTTCAGACTATTTCCGTCAAGGCCCCGACGGCGGATGAGGCGGTTTTAATTCTCAAAGCCTTAAGACCGGGTTTTGAAAAGCACCACGGCGTGCGCTATGACGACGCGGTTCTTAAGACGATCGCGAGTCTTTCCTCGCGTTATATTTACGGGCGGAATCTCCCTGACAGCGCTATTGACGTCATGGACGGCGTGGGCTCTTTTGTCCGCTCTTCCGGGCGCAATCTCGTGACGGAGGCGGATGTAAGGGCGATTGTCTCTAAGATCAGCGGGGTTCCAGTCGAAAATTTGGGGCAAGACGAAAAAAATAGGCTTTCCCGCATCGATGATTATCTCAGCCAAAGAATCAAAGGCCAGCAGGAAGCCATTGAGGTCATCTCCCAAGCGGTGCGGGCTGATCGCGCCGGGTTTAAGACTTCGGCCGGGCCCTTGAGCTTTCTCTTCGCCGGACCGACTGGAGTGGGAAAAACGGAAACGGGAAAAGCCTTGGCCGAGTTTCTCTTTGGGAGCGAGAAAAATCTCATTCGTCTTGACATGTCGGAATACCAGGGAAATATCTCTCAGTCGCGCCTAGAGTCGGATTTAACCGAGAAAGTCAGGCGCAATCCCTACAGCGTCATCCTTCTTGACGAGATTGACAAAGCCAACCCCGCGTTCTTAAACTTGCTGCTTCAAGTGTTGGATGAAGGGCGCTTCACCGATGGGACCGGCAAGCTCGTGGATTTTAGCCATGCGATTATCGTCATGAGCGCCAATTACATGAGCCGCGCTTTTGTTGAAAAGCCGCGCCATCTCGGCTTTAACTCGGATTCGGCCGATCCGTCTCTGGCGGATAGAAAAGCCGTTGCCGGAGAGGGAATTAAAGGCCTCTTGCCTCCCGAGTTTTATAACCGCATCGGAGACGTCGTGTTTTTTAATCCTCTCAGCCGCGAGGCGGCGAGCCAAATCCTGGACGGAATGCTCGCTCAGATTAAAAATATAGCCAAAGAAAAAAATATCGATCTTGAAATCAGCCTTGAGGCTCGCGACTTCTTGATTGAAAAGGGCTATGACGCTTCTTATGGGGCTCGGCCCATGCGCCGCGCGGTGGACGCTTATCTGGCGCGCCCTCTGGCCATGGAATCGCTTAAATCGGACGCTCCGCAGCGTTTGCGTGTCATCGTGAACTCTAATGGAGAGGGCTTAAAATTTGAAACCTTGTAGACCGTCTCGGACACAAGCCTCAAAGGCCCTTGCGGTTTTCTTGGGCTTGGCCCAGGCTTTATCCGTTGCCGTCTCGCCTCTTTGCGCCGAAGGCTTTCGGGAATCTCTTCCCGAAAGCCTTCCTCATTTAAATCTTGTCGGCGCCTTGCCTAGCGATTTTCCTGCCGTCGACTCTTCGCCTAATCCGAATGATTTACCTGCCGCAATTTCCCCATCCATCGCGGATTTACCGCCGATTAAGTCGTTGACCCCTCCGGCACAAAAAAAAGTAAGTCTTGAATCTGCCTCTCCGTCTTTTAGTCCAGTTGTTTCCAAGCAAGAAACCGCTTTGCCTCAAACTAGCGCCGCCTTGGCCCCGGCGGCTTTAAAAATCCGCTCGGTCTCTCAAATTTATTCTTCAATTTCTTCCGCCCTTAAAGAGCATTCCCCCGAGACCCTTTTGCGGGAATCCGATTTCTTCGATCTCTATTCCCAATTTGTCCAGGAGCTCGACTCAAAATTCAACTCTCCGGAATACCAGTCCGACCGGGCTTTGTTTATCCGCGACGTGGAGCAGAGCCGCTTTCATGTCTCAAAGCCGGGAGTGGGGGAAATCGAGGCCAAATTAATTGAAGGGCAGGTGGCGCTTCGTTTTGCCGTCAAGGGGCGCCGTCCCTTGATTGCGGTCATCGCCAATCCCGCTTTATCGGCCAACGCGGGCCTGCCTCCCATCCAATTTGAGAGATCGGGCAAAAAAACCGGGAATTTTCTGGATGAACCTCTAGCTTCAAAACGCTTGGACACCTATCGTTCGCGGCTTTTGATTAACCGGAAGGTGCACCCCCTGGGCCTTTTGAAAGGCTCTTTTGGCGAGCCTTACCGCGCGGTCTTGATGATTGACGCCGCCAATGACAAGGCCTTTTTTTCTCCGGCGCTGGGGGATAAAAAAACAAACCCGTCTTTCGTGCGCCGCAGTTTTCGCTGGTGGAAGCATTGGATTAAAGGCACTCTTGAGCCGGTTCACTACGGAGATGTTTTCCGCGGGACGCTTTCGGCCTCAATTCAGTTCGGCTTGGCTTACGGGATGGCGGCCTTGGCCGCTCATTTTAACCCGAACGTCAACGCTTTTACCTGGGGCCCGGCCATCGCCTCGGGAATTTTCGCGCTGATGCTGGCGGTTTTTAGCGACAGTTACGCCGCCTTTGTTCAAAGAGGGGATAATCGCAGTTGGGAATCGACCAAGCGCATGATGGTCAGCGCTCTTTTATTTTATCCCTTGGCCGTCATGCAGGCGCATGGCAATTGGCACGTCATTTTTACCTGGCAGACCAATATCATGGTTTGGCTGGTTGGTTTTGGAGATCGCTATTTGTCTACGGTGATGAACGTCATTCCTAAAATTCACCAAAAATATTTCATGAAACCGTGGTTTTTTCCGGTCAGAATGAAGGTTCCGCTGCGCGGCTTGATCGGAAAAATTTTTCATTCATCCGCGATTGCGGCTTCTACCGTCAAGGGAGTGACGATGACCCGGGAAACCTTGGCCATCGCGCGCTTTATCGTCAAATTTCCCGGTCTTTTTCTCGACCCTTTTTTACTGCGCTACACCCATGGGATTCCGGTCGCGACGCTGCTTTTGTGGGGATTAGCTCTTCCGTTTTGGATTTTAAATTACCGCACGCTCAAAAAATTGGCCAAGGACAATCCGCGGATTCAAGAAGATCTGGACGCCTTAAACGCCAAAAAAGGGGGCTGGTTTAAGCGGAATTAAAAATGAAAAGAAATCTCTTGGCGCTGGCGCTTTTGGGGGGACTTATCCCGCGCCTTTACTGCGCCCAATATTCCGAATATAAGGGCGCGGACGCTCCCGCACCAATCATCAGCGCTCCGGAAATAGCGGCGGGTCTGGACTCATTGCCTTTGGGGGACTCAACCGCGCTCAATGGGGACTCTCTCTCGCAAGACAGGGGGAGGGTTCTCCCGGAAAGCCAAAAAGCTTTAAAGGTTACGCCCTCGGCGGTAGGTCTTTCTCATTTAGAGACCAAGACTTCAAATCTCTCGCCTAGGGATTTTACTGTTTCTCAACCGGAGGTTTCTCGGCCTCAAAACATTTCCGCGCCGGAGGCGTTGGCGCTGTCCGGTCGTTCGGTTCTCAAAAAAGCTTCCGCGATCGCCGCGGCCTTGTCCTCTCGATTTCTACTGCCTTCAAGCGTGTATCCCGGACCGGGCCAGGTCATCATCATTCGCCATGGGGAAAAGCCGCCGGTGGGAAACCATCTCAACGATCGCGGCCGCGCCCGGGCCCAGGCCCTGGTGGGGTTTTTTAAAAGCAATCCGGAAGTCACCCAATACGGTCCGCCCGCCGCGATTTACGCGATGAAGCCCAGTTCCGATGACGGCAGTTTTCGCCCGATAGAGACGGTGACCCCTCTGGCCCAAAGTTTGGGGCTTCAAATTATCGAAGATTACGCGAAAAAAGACGGTCTTGCGATGGTTCAGGCGATTCTCTCGAACGCCAGCTATGCCGGCAAGATGATCTTGATTTGTTGGGAACACCATGATATCGTTAATCTCGTCCATTATTTAGGCTGGGACTCGGGCCCGGACTCATGGAAAGGAGACGTCTTTGACCGCGCGTGGATTCTTAACTTCGAGAATGGAAAACCGGTTTCATTTAAGGATGTCCCCCAGAATCTTCTTCCCGGCGACAGCGCGAATTAGCGGCGGGAAATCTTCCCTGTTTATCTTCCCAAATTTGTGCTTGAATAGGGTATAACGATGGTTTTTGACTCTGATGAAATTTAATGAGTTTCAAGCTCGCTCAAGTTTTAGCTTTTCCGAGATTAAATTATATGCTCGCGGGGAGTTGCTGGAAGACGCTCCCAAGGGCCTTCCCAAAATATCGGACTTTCTTCTTTTGCCCTTTCACGAAATTGAGTCCATTTCCTGGGATGAGACTTCCCAAACGGGCCGAATTGTCTCCGTTCGGCGAAACCAAGTAGACGATTGGTTTTACTCCTGCCATTTTGTCGGCGACCCGGTGATGCCGGGCTGTTGGGGCTTGGACGCGGTTTGGCAATCCATGAAATTTTTCGCCGCTTGGAGGGGCCTTTCCGGCTGCGATAAGGACTTGGAATTTTCCGAAGTCGTCTTTTCCGGTCAGATACGTCCTTATGACTCAAAAATCGTCTATGTAGTGGATATTCGATCAATTGAAAAAGAGGGAAGCGATTTTTTAATGAGCGCTTCCGCTTCCGTTTTTCTTGGAGACGCCCCGATTTATTCCATTGGATCGGCGCAGATTGGATCCGCTTTTTGGGAGAAAAGCGCGGAAAACCCATCCCCGGTCGTTTCCGAGAGATCCCGCGCCCCGTTTGAAAAGCGGTTCAGTTATCAGGAATTTTTGTCCAAGGATCATTTATCGCGCGAGGAAATCATCGCTTTGTCCCAGGGGAATCTGGTGGAAAATCCGCCGGTTGAGATGGGGCTTCTTCCTTCCGCTCTCATGTTGGGGATTGATTCGGTTCCGCGCTTGTCTTTTGACCGCTTTGCCGGGACGGGCGAGGTTTTGGCTTGTCGAAACAACAGCGACCTGGAATGGTTTTACCCAATGAACGGCGGAATTAAGCCGACGGCTTTGTTGATTGACTCGGTGTGGCAGATCTTCGGGCTTTTTCTGACCTGGAGCGGCGCCGCCGGCGTTGGGCGAGCCTTGGGGCTTGAGAAAGTCGAGATTTTCGATCAAGTCCTCCCGAAAGACCGTCAAATAATCTATGATGTAAAAATTAATAAACTGATTCGTCCCGCGGGAACGACAGACGTGTTTGTCAAGGGAGATGCGCGCGTTTTCGCGGACGGCCGTTTAATTTTAAGCTGTATCAATGCCCAGGTGGGATGCCATTTGCGTATTCGCTATGCGGATTATCCGTTGAAAACTCCAATGTCGGTTGGAGGCAACCTAAAAAGGAGAGAGTGAGAAGTGAGCGGCTGGAGTAAAGAAAAAATTTTGTCCTTAATTCCCCAACAGCGCCCCATGCGCTTTGTCGACGATATATTGGAGTTAGATGAAGATCATATCCTGGGCGTCTATACCTGGAAAGAAGAAGACGCCGTCGAGTCTTTAGGGCGCTGGATTATTCCGCACGCCAAACTCATTGAAATGGCGGCCCAGATCGGGAACGTCGCCTGGTGCATTTATTATATGAGCCGTAGCGTTTCCGAAGAGGAACTAAGCCGGATGGTCGGTTTTTTCGCCGAGATTCGCCGGGCGGAGTGCAAGAAATTAGTTTTCCCAGGCGATAAGATCGCGTGTTTTGCCTCCTTTGGCGAAGAGGGTTATTTCCGGTCTAACAAGCTTCTCAGCGAGGTTCAGATGCAGTTTGATGGCGGCCCCCAAGATGGGGAAGACGTCTTTGAGGGCCTTTTATCCGGCCTGTGGGCCCCCCGAACGGAGTAGGATAAATGAGCGAATGCGCTTTTGATCTCGCCGGATTGCGTTCCTTCATTTTGGACCAAGTTAAAAACGACATTTTTGTCCGCATGGCGGTTTTGTCTTTGCTTCATGAGGGGCGGGGACATTGACGAAAACGGCGGAAGATCGGCTTTCAGACTGGGCGGCGCAAGGCGAATCTGAAGTCCAGGAGTTTAAGTCCACCACGGGCCAGCGCGGCCAGGCCGCCAGGGCCGTTTGCGCCATGCTCAACCATAAAGGCGGGCGCGTTATCTTCGGCGTCGATCCGCAAGGGCGCGTCGTTGGCCAGGAAGCGAGCGACAAAACCCTCGATGATGTCGCCGTCTATCTGCGGATGATTGAGCCGCCCGTTTTCCCCGCCATTGAGCGCATCCGGATTGGCTCAAGTCGTGAAGCGATCGTTGTTTCATTTGAGCGCGGTTCCAGGCGTCCGTATTCATTTCAAGGAAAGGCTTACCATCGAGTTGGCGCGACCAACGCGGAGATGTCCCGCGAGGATTATAACCGGATGCTGTTGGAGGAGCTTCATTCCGTTTCGCGTTGGGAAAACCAATTTGCCGAGGGCTGGACCGTCAATGATTTGGATGAAGACGAAATTAGGAGGACGATGGATGAAGCGGTTCGGCGCGGCCGTTGTGAGGATCCCGGAACGCGCGTTCCGGCGGACCTTTTACGCGGGCTGGCCTTGCTGAAAGGGGAGAAACTTCTGAGAGCCGCCGTCATTCTTTTCGCGCGTCCCGACCGCCTCCAGGGCGATTATTCCCAATGCCTGCTTAAGCTCGCGCGCTTTAAAGGACGAGACAAGACCGAGTTTATCGACAATCGCCGCTATTACGGCAACGTCTTTGATTTGCTTGTTCGAGCCGAACGCTTTTTGAGAGATCATCTTCCAGTGGCCGGCCGTGTCGTTCCCAATCTTTTTGAGCGCGAGGATGACCCGCTTTATCCTCCATTGGCTCTTCGCGAGGCCCTGGCCAACGCTTTTTGCCATAGGGACTATTCCATCGGCGGCGGTTCGGTCGGCATCGCCATTTACGATGACCGCTTGGAAATCAGCTCTTCCGGCTCCCTGCATTTTGGGCTTAAAATTTCCGATCTTTATGAGCCGCATGAATCCCTGCCTTGGAATCCAATCATCGCTTCCGTTTTTTATAAGAGAGGCCTCATCGAGGCTTGGGGTCGCGGAACCATCAAAATGGCGGAAATGGCCGAGAGGGCCGGCCTGCCTCGGCCCGAGATCGCGGATCTGGCGGGAGGCGTCGTCGTTTGCTTTCGGGCGACTCGCTACCTTCCTCCAACGAAGATCGGCCATGAATTGACGGAAAGACAAAGGAAAGTCCTTGATGTCTTGGCTTCGGCGGGGCCTCTTCGCTTAGGGGAGATACTTTCCGCCATTCAATCAGCCGCGACGGAGAGAGCTCTCCGTGATGAGTTGAATCATTTGCGCCGCCTTAAACTCGTAATCTGCCGGGGCTACGCTCGGGGCGCGCGCTGGCATTTAAAGAGGGGGGAGTAATGCGTCGTCGAATTCCGTCGAATTCCGTCGAATTCCGTCGAATTCCGTCGAAGCCGCGGAGCCGTTTTGTTCTCGCTTCATAAGGGGCGAGAGGGTTGCTACAATAGACGAGCGTGGAGCATTTTGAAAAGGATAGAATTAATTCATAAACGGAATCTTCGATGAAAAACTACGAGTGCGCTTTTGAGATTGCTGGACGAAAATGTAAGATCGTGTAAAGCAATCAGCTATGGATTCGCATAAAGTGCAACTTGAGATTTCGGGTCCGATGGCGTTGTGGGCCAGGCCGGACACGATGCCAAATCCTGTGTCGTATGTCGCGCCGACCTATTCTGCGGCGAAGGCAATGCTACAGTGAATATGACAAATGAGTGTTAAATCAATTCAGATAAAGTTGGTAATTCCAAGATCTCAATCGGGAGATGCCATAAGACGGGCCGTTGGAACGACGCATCTCATTCATAATGACGGTGTCCGGTATTTTGTGGAACAGCTTCTTCGTTTGCGCCAGGAAGATGTATATGAAGACAATGAATCTGGAGAGCCCACCAGACGGGCGGATGAGTTCCAAAAGGAATTGATAGAAATCGCGCGCTCAGCTCAAAAGCGAAATGGGATTCCAAACAAGGGCACGGATGAGGAGATTTTGGAGCTTCTGGGGAAAGTTTATAAGCAAGTGGTTCCTGCTTCTATCGGGGAAAAAGGCGATAACCAAAGTATTGCCCGCGATTGGCTAGGCTCTTTTGTCAGCAAAGAAAGCGAGTCGGGCTTGGGCAAGAGCGCAAGCGGACGCAAACCTACTTGGATGAAACTTCCAGATAGCGACCCGCGCAAAAAAGAAGCAAAGCTCAAATATGAATTTAAAAAGACAGAAGCAAAATCAGTGGAGTTGCGCCCAAAGCTCAAAGACCTTGGACTTCTTCCACTTTGGCCGATGTTTCGACTCCAATCAGGTTGGATTTGGGCTGGCGTAGAGAAGGGGGAAAAAATCAGAGACTGGAAGGATGATCAATTGACGAACTGGGAGAGGGATATGTTCCAGCAGGCCCTGGAAAGGATTTCTTCTTGGGAGAGCTGGAATCAGAATGCCAAGGCTCGTCAAAAAAAAGCGGAGGACGAACTTGATGCATGGTGTTCGGAGCATAAAACAGATTTCTCGAAATGGAATCCCATCTTTGATCAGTACGAAAAAAATAGAAAGACTGATCTAGAACAGGGTTCGCTCGGATTAAAGCGACGGTTTCGTATTGGTAGGCGTATGTTGCGTGGATGGGACAGAATAAGAGAGAAATGGTTGGCCGCCGTTAAAAAAAATCCTAGGTCGCGCGCCGCCGATTTATTGAATATCGCCCGAGAGTGGCAGGAAGCCAATCCTCGCGAAGTCGGCGACATGCACTTTGTTGAGTATTTGTCGCGGGAAGAGAATTGGAGCGTTTGGCGAGATGATACGGATTTCACCCTGTTTCAGGTCAAATACAACTCGCTTCTCATTGATTCCGAAGAGTCTAATCCTTGGACTATCATGACTTTGCCGCACCCCTGTGAGCATCCTCTATGGCCCCGTTTGGATGTGCCTAATGGGACCAATCTGAATGATTACTCTATCCTGCCAGACGGGAAGGGTGGTTGGACTTTAGAACTGTCCCTCCTTTTTCCTGAAGGGAAAAAACTGGTTGAGAAGAGAGAGACTTTGCCAGTGGCCGTTTCCGGGCAATTGAAATACATTAGCGCAGCTAAGGACTCTCCCCGCGACGTCATTTTGACCGATCAGGGCACCGGAGAAAAATTTAATGGAAAGTGGGGAGGCGCAAGTATTAGGCTAAATCGCGACGTACTAGAGAAGACAAATGAGAAGAATCTTATCCTTCTTGGAGGTGGGCCTGTCTATGTTAATTTGACTCTTGATCTGGAGGAGCGTAAGGCAATACCAAGTAAAGGATTTAAAAAGACGCCGCGAGGAATAAATGGATCGCAGTTCTTAGTGGGTCTCAAAGAACCTGAAGAGATTGAAAAAATCAATGATTTGGGCTGTTTGTCAGTGGATTTAGGCGTTAGACAGATGGCTGCTTGCTCCGTTTTTCGAATGAAACCCAAAGCTGAGCAGGGGAAGTTTACCATTCCTATTTCTGGCGTTAAAAAAGTTATGGAACATGAACGGAGTTTCCTCCTGCCGTTGCCTGGAGAACGGCCCGATCCACGTGTCAAAGCCTTACGAAATGCGCTTTGGGAGAAGTTGCGCGCCTTATCAAACAGTCTTCGTAGTATGAACGCTTTGATCCGTCTTTCTAGCCTAGAAGGCGAACAACGGAAAAAAGAGCTGGATGAATTAACACAAGACGAAATCGGGATTTATGAACAGAAGGACTTAATGGAACTGAAAGAGGCAATGTCTCTCGACTTAAAATCTTGGTGTTATAAAATCGAAAAAATTCATAAGACTTGGGAAGGACAATTTTCCAAAGCCCTTCGCGAATGGCGGAAAGGTGAGATGCGGTTGGCAAATGGCAGAAGCCAGCAATTCGGGGTTTGGGGGCTTTCTTTGGAAGGAATTGATTATCTTGAGAAGGTTCGCAAAATTCTGATCCGCTGGACCAATCACCCACGCAAATCCAAGGAAATAAATCGCTTGCCGGAAAATAAGAAATTCGCCGCGAGACTTCAAACGCATATTGATGCACTTAAAGAAGATCGCATTAAGAAATCCGCTGATGCTATCGTGATGGCGGCCTTAGGTTTTTCTGCTGGCAAGGGCGCTGAGAATAAACTGCACGACTCTTGCGGCATTATTCTTTTTGAGGATCTCGCTCGTTATCGCTTCCGCACCGACCGTCCTCGCCACGAAAACGGAATGCTGATGCAATGGGCGCATCGAGCTTTGTTTGAGGAAACTGCTCGTCAAGCTGGCCTATTTGGAATCCTCGTTGGTAAGGTAGGCGCTGGATTTACTTCCCGTTTTCATGCGAGGTTTGGCTCTCCAGGATTTCGTTGTCTGAGTGTGACCAAGGATGTTGTGGACAAGCCGTGGTTTAAAAAAAAGATCGAAGACTCAGAGTTAAATACAGCGCAGATTAAAATAGGCTCTGTGATCCCTTGGGATGGCGGGGAAATTTTTTGCACGCTGGATGAAACTGGCAAGCCAATCCTAGTTCATGCTGATATTAATGCGGCGCAAAACCTTCAGCGTCGTTTTTGGATGAATTACGAAGAATATTTCCGAGTGGTTTGCGTAGCTGGGGAACACAAAGACTTGTTCGTTCCGATTATAGGGCCGCGCAATAAAATCTATTTTAATGGGAAATTGCTTCAATCCATCAAGCCTGGAACTACAGGAATTTGTCAGATTATTTCCGGATCGAAGAGAGGTGCGACAGGGAAGGTTAATCAGCATGATGGTTTAGATTCCATGGAAGACCTCGGGCATATGCATGAGGAAGATGAAGCGGCAATCGGAAAGAGAACTATTTATTTTAGGGATCCATCAGGATTGATGCTGACTGAAAGTCGTTGGTATGAGTCTAAAGTATTTTGGGGACAGACCAAGCAAAAAATTCGTAACGCGCTCTCCGTATAATTTCATGAATGTCTTCGCTTATTCCGTTGCGAATGCTCAACGAATACGTCTATTGCCCGCGTCTATTCCATTTAGAGCATGTACAAGGCCTTTTTCGCGAAAGCGCCGATACGGTCCAGGGCTCATACCAGCATAAACGCGTTGACTCCAGTCGATCAAAAGTCCGGCGTAAGGGAAAAGGTAAGACCGATACATTAGAGGAAGAGGAAACTCAACAGAATTTCTTTACCAAAAACCTCTCATTGACTGGCGACAAGCTTGGAATTACCGGCAAGCTCGACGCCATTGAAGAGGAAGCTGGCCACTGGGCCGCGCTTGAATACAAGCATTCGGCTGGTCCCGCTGGCAATGCCGAATTCAAGTTGGGGAACTGGTCTCTTTCGTCCGATGCGTGGCCGAACGACCAAGTTCAGGTTTGCGCCCAAGGCCTGCTTTTACGCGAAAACGGTTACCGATCAGAGTATGGGTTTATCTATTACCGCGCGTCAAAGAAGAAAGTCCGTATTGAGTTTACGCCTGATTTGGTAAACGCCGTCTTGGATGTCATTGCCAGAGCGGCTAAAGCTTCTACTCAAGCGATTCCACCGCCTTTGCTAGACTCCCCCAAGTGCATCCGTTGTTCGCTCAACGTTTTTTGCCTTCCGGATGAAACCAATAGGCTTGCAGGCAAGATTGGGGAGCCGCGGAGAATCATTCCCGGGCGAGACGACGCAGGCGTTCTCTATGTGGTTACCCAGGGCGCTCATATTTCAAAAAGGGGAGAAAGCGTGGTTGTTTCCGCCAACAATGAAGTCGTAGATGAAATTCCTTTTAAAGATATCGCGCACGCCGCTCTTTTTGGACACGTTCAGATCAGCACGGAAGCATTGCATTTGTTCCTTGCCGCACAACGCACGGTTAGTTTCTTCTCGGCGGGAGGAAAACTTCTGGGGACCGCTACGGCCCCCATCGCTAAAAATGTCGCGCTTCGGGTGTCGCAGTTTAGATATTTCAATGTGGAGGAGTCCTGCTTGCGTTTATCGAAGGATATAGTTCAGGCAAAAATTGAGAATCAACGTACTTTTCTAAGACGTAATTTAAAAAAGATGGAAGGCTCGCTGGAACAATTAAAAACAGCCGCTGACAATTGTATTCTCGCGAAGGATATCCCGAGTTTGCGTGGCTACGAAGGGAAGGCTGGGCAGGTTTACTTTGAGACCTTCCCAGAGTTGATTGGGCGCAAAGCGGAATCTTCGGCAGGGCAGCGGACTTTTGATGACTTGCCGGAAAGCCAAGGGTGGTCAAGCGAAAGCTCATCTTTCTTCAATATGATTGGGCGAACCAAGCGACCGCCTAAAGATCCGGTCAATGCCATGCTCTCCTTTGGTTATACGTTGCTAGCTCGTGATTTTGTCGCCGCGTTAATCGGTGTGGGACTGGATCCCTATTTCGGTTTTTACCATTCGATGGAGGCTGGCAGGCCAGCCCTCGCGCTCGACATGATGGAGCCTTTCCGTCCTCTCGTTGTTGACTCGATGGTTCTGAGACTCATCAACACGGGTGAAATGAAGCCTTCGCATTTTCTGATGACTGCGACCGAGGTTCAGATGAGTAAGGAAGGCAGGGCGTGTTTTATTGCTGGTTATGAGAGAAGAATGGATGAATTGATTACTCATCCCGTATTTGGGTATCGAATTAGCTATCGGAGAGTTCTGGATGTTGAATGCCGTCTTTTGGGGCGTTTTTTGGAAGGGGATGTTCAGGATTATAAGCCGCTCCGAACACGATGAGATCATACTTTATTCTCTCTTACGATATTTCGGACCCGGCGCGTTGGCGGCGTGTGTACCGTATTGCTCGTGATTATGGAGACGCTCTTCAATACTCGGTTTTTTTATGTGAGCTAGGAGATCGCGATAAAGCTATGTTAGAGGGCCGAATGCGCGACGCAATATCAAAGGATGATGATCAAGTCTTATTAATCCGTCTTCGCTCAGCAGAGGATGTTTCTGGAATTGTTGAAAGCATGGGACGTCCAATTGAGATTGTAGACAGGAAATTATTAATTTATTAAAATGACTCGTAGCTACAGGCTACAGTTTAACCTCAATTAGTGCCACGAGGCCCACAAAGCCATCAAAATTGGGGAGTCTTTTGATATTTTCTTGATCTTTGACATTTCGAGCGGGACGGAGTGCGGCTTGCGCCGATAAGCCGCTCGAGGGGATTTTATAGAGTGTGGAGGCTCCGCTGGCTTGAAAATTGTGAGATGGCGTATGGGAAATGATTGGGGCGCTCGAAAACGCTGGTTTTCTGGCGTTTCTTTCCTCGAGATCAGGCTGTTCTGAGAGAGTGCAGTCCCGCCGGACAAGAAAATCTTAAAGGGCTGGCACGGTTCGGGCTAAC
>JAKAQV010000037.1 GCA_021819565.1 bacterium
CCGATCTTGGAGATTTTGACACTTCCTTCGTTGAAAAATATTTTCTTCCTAATTCCAAGCATTAGAAATCTGCGGACCTCTCTATTTTTACTCGCTTTTCTTCTGATGCCGAAAGCGGTTTTGTCTTGCCCCAATCTGATTGATTGTTCGCCCCAAAGCCCCCATATCAGCGGGCCATGGGCTCTCTTTACGACTCCTTATTTCCCCTTGGCGATGACGACCTTAACCGCCGGAAGCGCGATCTGGGATGGAGCCCAAACGCGCTTTGGAAAAACTCTTTGGCAGAGTCTTGATTCCGCCGTCATCGCCTCCGTTTCCAACACCGGAATGAAATATGCTTTTCAAAGGGCCCGGCCGACCCAAAACCTGGGGGCCAACGCCTGGTTTTCCGGACCGCAAAGCCAAAGCTTTCCCTCTAGCGACGTGTCCAACACCGCAGCTCTTGTCTCTCCTTTTATTTATGAATATGGTTCGGATCACCCGATGGTGTATCTTCTGACTCTTTTGCCCGTCGCCGACGCGGCGGCCAGAGTCGAAGCGCGCGGACATTACCCGACAGACACTCTTGGAGGCATGGCCTTGGGTTTTGCCAGCGGCTGGGCGGCCAGGCATTTTTTCAAATCGCCGTTTACCTTGCAGATTATTCCGGGAAGAGACTGGTCCGTCGGAATATCGCGAAAATTCTAACCGGCGGAATCTTCCAGAACAAATTGAAAAGTCGTCCCGCCGCAAACGATAATATCTCCGTCCTTTAAGAGAGTCGAACCGGTGATTTTCTCGCCATTGACCAGAGGATATCCGGAAACGACCGGAATCAAGACATACCCTTCGGGTTTGCGGTAAATAGAAGCGGCCACCTCGGGCGCCGAACCAAAAAGGCCCGTTCCTCTGATAGGGATTTGAACTCGATCGGATTTACCGATATAGGTGGAAAGGCCCTTAAGCTCGTATTCCGGAGAACCCTCCAAGCCCTTTAAAACCCTCAAGCGCCCGGATTTGGCGGGAGTTTTGGCCGACTGAGCGAGAATTTGCGATTGTTTCTCCGGAGTGAGAAAAATTGTTTTATCTCCTGCGGCGGGATCAGAATCTTGGATAAAGACCAATGAATGTTTGGCGACTCCAATAACGTCTTGATGGTGAAGCCCGCATTTTTTAATTCGTTTCTCATTGACATAGGTCCCATTCGTCGAATCAAGATCCTCGACATAATAGGTACCTCCTTCTAGGGTGATTTTACAGTGATTAGAAGAGATGGCGGGATTATTAATCACGATATCGTTATTGGGGGATCTTCCAACCAAAAGCGGCCCTTTCTTTAAATTGATTTCCTTAAGCACCGCCGCGTTAAACTTAAGAAGGATTTTTGGCATTCTTTCCTCTAAAAATTGATTTCATTTTAGACCATGAAGCCCCCAAGGATGATTTTTCCCCGCCCCTTTCCACTCGGGCGACCACCACCGTGATATTATCAATTCCGCCGGATTTATTTGCTTCCGAGACTAGGTTTAATGCCAAATTTTTCACGTCATCAAGGCGCGATAAAATCTCTTGAATGCGGAAATCAGCGACCATCTTGGTCAGGCCATCAGAAGCCAGCAAAATTATATCTCCATAAAAAAGGGGATGAGTGGAAATATCCACTTCCACATCCGGGTTAGAGCCCACCGCGCGAGTTAAAAGATTTTGAAGTTCCGAAGTCGCGGCTTCTTCTTCCCGAAGAAGGCCTCGCCTGACTTGTTCATGGACGACGGAGTGGTCTTCAGTCAGGCAGGACAACACGCCTTGTCTTAGAATATATCCACGGCTGTCTCCTACATGCGCCAGGGTCAAGGTCTTTCCATCGCCGCAAGCGCACACAAGAGTGGTGCCCATCCCGGCATCCTTGGTCATCGAGCGCCCTTTTTCATAGACCAGGCTGTTGGCCGCCTTGACCGCGGCCTCTAAATCGGAAGCAGAAACCCGGCATTCATCGCCAGAACATTTCTGAATCAAAAAATCTTTCACCAGAGAAACCGCCAAAGAACTCGCCACCTCTCCGGAATTGTGTCCGCCCATGCCATCGGCGACGATGAAAATCCCTCTATCCCCATCGCAGAAAAATGAATCCTCATTATTACTCCGAACCCGTCCAATATCGGTTAGCCCCGCCGCTTCAAAAAGAGGTTTCATACCTGGACTTTAAGAACTCCATAGCAAGCGCGGATATCATGGGCGAACTCCGCCGCATTTTGATATCTCGCCTCCGGGTTTTTCGCCAAACCCCGGTTTAAAATCGCCGACACCGACGGCGGCAAAGAAGGCATAATCGAAAGAGGATCGGGATGGGGGTCGTTAGCGATCTGAAAGAGAAGGGCCCCGATTCCATCTCCCCCTTTAAACGGCTTTTCTCCGGTCAAGAGTTCGAAAAGAACAACGCTGAGAGAAAAAATATCCGAGCGCCCGTCGACTTTTTTCCCGGCGACTTGCTCGGGACTCATATACGCGGGCGTTCCCATCACGGTTCCAGTCGCCGTCTTTGAAGAGGTCATCACGCGAGCAATTCCGAAATCGGCGACGCGAAGGCTGCCGTCTTTAAGAATCATGATATTGGCGGGTTTAATATCTCGATGGACGACTCCCTGCTGATGGGCATAGGCCAAGGCATCGGCCACAATCGCGACATATTCCATCGCCGTCTTAAGAGGCATCAAGTGTCCCTTTTCAGTATAAGCCGCCAAGCTTTGGCCCTCTAAAAACTCCATGGCGATATAGGCCACATCGTCTTCTTCTCCGGCGTCAAAAATGCGAATGATATTAGGATGATTTAATTTCCCCGCCGCTTCCGCTTCGCGGAAAAATCTCTCTTTAATTTCTTTGACGGATTGAGGATCCGCCTCTTCTCCAAGGCTCATCGTCTTAATCGCGACCCAACGGTTGATTTTAGGATCCTTGCCTAAATAGACAATCCCCATCGCGCCGCGCCCCAATTCTTTTTGAATCTCATATCGGCCTAAGGTTGGCTTAGCCGCTCCAGCGGCGATGACGACCGTTCCTTCTTTTTTAGCGCCAATAGGACTTTTTAAAACCGCGCCACTGGCGGCGGATTTAAGAAGCGTCATTTTAGATTGAATGTCTTTATACTTGCGGTCCTTTTTCGCGATTAAATCCAAAACCGAAGCGGCCTTGGCGAATTGTCTCTTTCGCTCAAAATCCAAGGCGAGATTATAGAGAATTTCCTTCATCGCCTCATCCAGAGGACACAGGCGGAATTTTTCAAAAGCGAGATCTAACATCCCTTGTCCCTGAAAGGAAAGTCCCAACATCTTATTAGTCTCAATGGCGGAGGCCTCAACGAGTTCCTTGCCTTTTTCAGTCACGAAAAACCGCCGGACAACCCCGATCAAATATCCTAAAGCCAATAAAACGGCGGGATAACTGGTTTTAACCCATTCTCCGAGAAGGAAAAAATAACTCCCAGTGCCTAAAATGAACACGAACAATATAAAACTCAGCGCAAAACCCCAGAAAGCGGAAAGAAACGGCAACGCTAAAATCACAAAAGCCCCAACCAAGGCAATTAAACCCCATTCTAATTTGGGCGCCCAGGGCGGGCGGGAGATAAAGCGTCCTTCTAAAATATTGGAGGTGATATTGGCCAGGATCTCGACTGGCGGAATAAGAGGAGCCAAGGGAGTGGTATAAGGAGTGGCAATCCCAGTGGCGGTCAGGCCCACCAGCACAATCTTATTTTTAAACGCCTCCATATCCACATGCCCATTCATCACGTCGCTAAAAGAATAGTACCTAAAGGTTCGATAAGGTCCGTTAAACAAAATCATCATCTGGCTTCTGGAATTGAGGGGAATATGGGTCTGGGCAAAATCAATGGATTTACCTGGAGAAAAAGTCACAGAAGAGGGCGATATCTTCTCGAAAGCTAAGGCCAGGGCCAAGGAATAGGCCGGAATATAGGAGTTTCCATAGCCCATCACGGGATCAACGCGCCTTAAAATTCCATCGGAGTCCGGTTTTAGATTGGCATGTCCGACGCCGACGGCGGCTTGGGCGAAAATAGCGATTGGATACGCCGGATCAAAGCCCTTTGGAATAAGCGACGGGTTTAATCCAGGCGTAACCGCCAAACGAACGCTGGCGCTTGAAAATAAAGGAAGAGTCGCCGGCGCCTGGGAATGTTCATAACCTCTTTCGGTAAAAATAAGCGGCAAAACGACATTGCCCGATTTCCCAATCGCCGAGGCCAGGCGCGCATCCGCATCCAAGCGAACTTCCTCGGATGAAATCAAAGCCTCAAATAAACGGTGTCGATCAAAAATTTTGCGGGACGAGGTCAGGCGATGGTAATTCTCATCGATGGCTTGAAGGGCTTTGATTCCGCGGTCGTTTTCCGGCTCGGAATAAATAATATCAAGGCCGATCACTCCCGCTTGAGCCTCTTTGAGCTTATCCAAGAGTTTGGCAATCCGGGTTCGCGGCCAGGGCCAGCGCCCCAATTGAGCGATCGAATCATTGTCAATGGCGATAATGGCTATTTGCCGGCCGGAGCTTAAGTCTTGGCGAAGAGTGGATCTCCAATCATAGAATTTACGCTCAAAAGATCTAAAAGCGGGAAAGCCCGACGGAAAGCGGTAGCCCAAAGAAACACAGGAGGTTAAAAAAACCCCGAGCAAGATATCCCAGACAAGCCCTTTTTTTCTCAACATTATTTTTAAGGCGGCTTCCAAAAGTGTAGCGGAAGAATCGCTTTCTGTCAACCCGGAATTTTAGGCGCGCCTCTTGAGACTCCTTCGGTAAAAATATAGAATAGAATTCGTGAAAAGACGAGACCTGATTAAATATCTCACCGATAACGGATGCGTCCTCATACGAGAGGGAGGAAAATACTCCATTTATCAAAATCCCGTCAACCAAAAAGAAGTTCCCATTACCCGGCACCCCGAGATGGAAGATTTCGCGGCCCGGAAAGTCTGTAAGCAGCTCGGCCTTCCGCCGTTTTAAGATCTCGTTAAACTAACGGCGAATCAAAACGACCATCGAATAGCCCAGAAAAATTCCGACGATTCCGGCAATTCCGGCCAATGTCGGCGGAGCTGGTACCGGCAAACGCAAAAAACCGAACAGAAAACCGCACCCGGCGCCGCTAATTAGACTGAGAATAATCGTTTTCATGGATTCATTCTAACAAGTTTTATCCATCTCAAAATCAGGCGAAGATGAGAAAGGATTTCGCGAGGCAAATCTAATTTTGATTTTCCGCATTGCCGATTGGTCAATTTCGCCGGGGTTTCTGAAATCTTAAATCCGTGAATCCAAAAAAGAGCCGCGATTTCGGCATTAACTTCAAAGCCTCCGCTTTGAATGGAAAGGCTCTTGAGGCAAGAACTTCGGTATAAGCGAAAAATAGACGTAAAAGAAGAGAGGGGAATTCCCCAAGCCACGCGGTAGAAAAGATTGGCGAGACGGCTTAAAGCTCGCCGCCAAAATAAAACATCAGACCCGGCTTGAGAGTCCAGCCATGGCGAGCCTGAAACCATATCGGATAAATTCCACCTTTGATTTTCTATTAATTGAAGAATTTGCCTGGGAGAAAAGGTTAAATCCGCGTCTAAAACCAAAATCCATTCCCCCGCAGATTGGGCAAAGCCGCTTTTAAGCGCTTCCCCTAAACCTCGGTTTTCCCGATGAATGACTAGTTTGATTTCTCGAGAGCTTTCAAACCGCTTTAATATTTCTTGACTTCCATCATCAGAACCGTCATCAATGACAATAAGTTCAAACTCTTCGCCAAGCGATTTTAGAATCGGGAAAAGAGATTCCGGAAATCGTTCAATATTTTCTCGCTCATTAAAACATGGGATGATAATTGAAATCACGATTTAATTTTGAAAAGGCTTCGGTCGAAATTGAATCGGCCCTTGGGAATAATCGCCTCTTGAGAGCCACTTTTCAATCAGGCAATAAAGAACGATAAACAAATACCGCGATCCCATTTCTTTAATCTTAAGTTTGGATAAGCCTTTTTTTCGATTGCGCCATTGATTAGGGAGAACCGTCCATGTATAACCCCGAATGATCGCTTTAAGCGGAAGCTCCACCGTCAAATTAAAGTGGCTGCTTAAATAGGGCTTGACGCCCTCCAACACCCGGCAATGATAAAGTTTAAAGGCGTTCGTCGTGTCGTTATAATCAATTCCAAACAAAAGCCGGATAAACCCATTGGCCAGGCGATTGAGAATGAGCTTAAAAACAGGGTATTCAACTGTTCCTCCGCCGGCGATAAAACGAGATCCAAAGACGCAATCAACCCCGCTTGATTCCATCGCTCTAAAGAAAGCGACCAAATCCTCGGGCGAATCAGAACCGTCCGCCATGAAAATCGCCACTGCGTCGCCCTGAAAGTGTTCAAACCCGGTTCGAATTGCCAATCCAAATCCGTGCGGGAAAGGACTCTCAAGGGGGCGCAACCCGGGGATTGCCAAAGATAGGCGTTTTAACGTTTCCGTAGTCTCATCCAAGGAATGATCATCTACGACTAAAATTTCATGTTCGATATTTTCCGAATTCAGCTTCCCGGATAAACTTTGAAGGGTTGATTCCAAATTTAAAGCTTCGTTGCGCGCCGGAATAATGACGGAGAGTTTCATTTCGAAGAATCGATAACGTTGATAACAATTAAAAGAGGCCCCATTGAACTGGGGCCTCTTAAGTTTAGTAAAAAATTTAACTAGGCTTTTGGCTCAAAGTGTCCGGGAACCAAGACCCGGGCGGGAAAACCCAAGATTTTTCCCTTTCTGCGGGACAATCCGTAGTCTAAATCGCGAACCAAGGGGTGGGTGATCGGAAGGGCGCGGGAAACATTGAGCATCAAAATCTCAACCTGGGCATCCATCTTATAGGGACCGCTGTGAGGCGTTCCCACCTTGACGTTGACCGGAATACCGTATTTTTGGGAAATCGCCGCTAGGCAAGGGGCCATCGTCTTCTGGGCCTGGGTCAGGCTCAGCGGGGCGAAAAACCGGGCGTCCACAATCTGGCACTGGGAAATTTGAAAGGGGTCGACCGGTTTCATGAAGTAAATCCCCCGCTCGACTCCAATGGCAAACTCTGATGCCGCTTCTCCGGGCAGAACCGACACTTGGGCGAAAACTTGGGGAGTCAAGATAAACAGGCTGGAAACCAAGAGCAACATTTTTTTCATATCATCCTCCTTTACTACTGAACCTAATTTTATGATAGCGCTTGCCGGCCAAAACCCCAATGACTGAACTCAACAAGTCCTATTGATTTAAATCAATCTCCCCGCGGCTATTTATGTAATATAAGAATTGGAAGGCGCCATGAAAAAAACTGTTTTCCCCGCGATGGGCCTGTTTTTCTTTGCCTCCTGCGGGCTCATCCATTCTCCCCACAATCCCCAAAATAGCGAAGAAAACAACCTTCCCAAAATTTCAGAAAAAAATTTTTATAAAGGGCGCTATCCTCTCTCATCAAAAGCGGTCATCACCTATCCCCCGCTGATTCGCCAAAAGTCTCCCAACCTCTGCGGTCTTGCCGCCGCGCAAATGATCGCCTCTTACTACGGTCAAAATTTAAATCAAGAAGATTTAGACGCCGTAGAGAAAACGGCGCAAAAAATGGGCGGAGCCTCGGGGCAAGAACTGAAAAATCTCTTTCAAAATTCAGGGTTTAAGGTCTCTCTTTTTCCAGGTTCTTTAAAATCCGGGCCGCGCGGTATTTTTTCTGAAATTGACCGCGGTCGCCCCTTAATCGTCATGCTTAAGAAAGGTTTAGAAGGCCATTACATGGTGCTCGACGGCTATGACCCGGAAAAGAATCTCATAATCTTAAACGATCCCCGGAATGGACCTATCGCTCTACCCATTAAAAATTTTAAAATGGGATGGGAATTGGCCGGAAAGTTCACCCTTCTTGCCTTCCCCGCTGAAAACGCGCCAAATCCATGATTAAGAAAATTTTTTTGCTTTCCTTAGGCGCGAATCTTCTTTGGTCTTATTTTCCCGCGCCCCTTTATCCCGAGGATTTATTGGGAGACAAAATCGCGGAGATATCCGCGCAAGAACACAGGTTCTGTCCGGCCACTCCCGATGATTCATCTCTGTTAAAAGAGCGCGGGGGCGGCTGTTTCGCCGATTGTTTCTTAAACCCTTTTGGAAGCGATGAATGCGACGCCTGCCGCACTTCGGCCTCAGACCCGATGCCGGAATGGACGACCAAGGAAAAAATTCTCTGGTCGATTGGAAGTCTTTTACTGGCCGGAGCCGTCATCTGGCTTTCGTCAAAACTCAATCAAGGTTCTAATTGCGCTTCCGCGGCCTGTTCCGGAGCTTATTATGGCAACGACCCCTATAACTATTACTCTGATCCTTACTATGGAGGAGGAGGTTATCCCTACTCCGCTTCCGCGCTCAAATTTCGCCCGGTAAAATTCAATAGAGGTAAATAAAATGAAAAATCTCAAAAAAAACACATCTTGGAAATTAGTCTCCTTAAGCGCGCTTCTTATTTTCCTATCCGGATGCACATCGATGGGAACCTTGGGAATCGTCTCTAAAAGCGAGGCAGATCCGGCTTCAATCTTAAAATCAGGCCGCCCGTTTAAGGCCATGGGACCGGCTTCGGGAAGCGCATGCAAGTATATTTTGCTTTCCATCGTCCCTTGGGGAGATTCCGATCTTGAATCGGCGGTTCGAAGGGCTCTCAAGAAATCGAATGGAGACGCTTTAATCAATGTCTCCGTCGCCAATAGTCTCTATAGCTTTCTTCCTATCTATAATATAGTCAGCGTTTCCTGCACCGCGGTCAAGGGAATCGCCATTAAATATCAATAAGTAAGAAATAAGGAAAAACTATGTTGAAAAAAATATCTGTTGTCTTAATATCCTTGCCTGTTTTTTTGTCCGCCTGCGTTCCTTATCCCGGAATGCAATCGGCGGTGTATCATCCGCAGGCCTTGGCCCGAAGTTCATTCGCCCCCCTCAAAGGCGCCGCCAACGCCCAGACCCAGCACTTCTTTGTCGAGGCCATGGGGCAAAGCGCGGCGACTCAATACGCCAATGCCGCTGAAAACCTCTACAACCGTCTCATGATTGACGCCGGAATCATGAATTATCAGCCTTCAAGCCCTTTAAAAATCATCTTCTATCCGAATCAAAGCGAATTTGATAAAAAGACGGGGCAGCCTTCCGGCTCTCGAGGCGTCATTTACCGAGGGGCTCTTTACACCTATATCAGCCCGACGCTCGACAACAGGCTTTCTTATGAAATTACCCAGTTGGTCTTGACTAATTATATCCACCGCCCCAACCCCGATTGGATCTGGGTCAAAAACGGTTTAGCCGCATATGAAGAAATGAAAACCATGCAATTGGCCGGAAACCAGCAAGATCTTTTCGCCTTGGTAAGAAGCCAGATGCGCCAGAGCCCTTATCCAATGTCTCAACTCACTACCATGGCTCCGCCGGATGACGAGTCAGTGTCCTCAAGCGCTTGGGACTGCGAGTCTGAATCCATGGTTAATTTCATGATTTCCCAAGCCGGAAACTCGCAATTTGGGCAATTCCTAGCCAATCTCCAAGGCAATGAAGATGTAAGCTCCGCAATCGGACAAGCCTTTAACGGAAAATGGACGGGGCTTAATTCTTTCTACCAAGCTTGGCAGCAGCGTGGATAGCGAAGTTTCGCTTTCACAATCAGCGCCGGCTAAAGCAAAGCCGGAAAACCTCGCTTTCTCCGCCTCGGAATTTTTATCGACCCTGGAAGGAGAGCTCAATTCCGCAAAATTCCTGGCCAAAAACTTTTCCATCGCCTGTATTTTATCTCTGATTCTGCTGCTGGGAAAAAATGTCAATCTCTCTTTATACACCCAATTGCTTCTCTGTTTTTTGCTCATCGTCATTGGAGGTCGGCATTTTATCCGGGGTTTAAAAAAAGAAATTCGGGCTCGCAAAGGGGGGCTCAACACCTTGGTTTCCCTCAGCCTTTGGTCCGCTTTTTGTCTCGGGGCCTACGCCGTCTTTGCGCCGGAGACTCTCCCCGAAGCCTACCGCAATTTTTATTCCCCATTTATTGTCGAAACCATCCTTTTAATGACCCTGGGACAGTATTGGGAAATTCATTTTAAAAATTTCTATCGGGAAAACTTGCAATCTCTCAAACGTAAAATTCCCCGCTTCGCTCGCCTATTTAAAGATGGAAACGAATTTTTTACTCCACGTTTAGAGATTCGCTCCCAGGACGAAATTATCGTAAAAAAAGGAGAAGAAATCCCCGTGGACGGCCTCGCTCAAAATGACGGGCTTGTCGATGAATTTCTCCTCAACGACCGAAAAGCGCTTTCCCCAAAAACAAAGGGGTCAAAGGTCTGCGCGGGATCGTTTGTTCAATCCCCCTCCCTATCCATATCCGCCCGTGGAGGAGATTCTCTTTTCGCTCAAATGATATCCTACATCGTTAAGAACTCCGGCAACAAATTCGAGAAAGAAAGTTTTATCGATTTAATCGCTTCTTGGGCCGCGGCATTAAGCATCGTTTCGGCGGCTGGCATTTCCATTTTTTGGGCCTTAGAAGCCCCGTCTCACCGAATGTTTTTAGCTCTTTGTTCTCTGGCTTCCATTTGGATTCTCTGTTGCCCTCCGGCCTTGACTTTAGCCCGGCCGCTGGCGATATTTTTCGGCCTCGGAAAAATGCGCAAAGAAGGGATCCATCTTCTCAACGCCAATATCATCGCGCGCGCAAGCTCAATCGACACCTTGCTGTTTGACAAGACCGGGGTTTTGACCGAAGGAAATCTTGAAATTGTCTCGTCGTCTTTACTGGGAGAATCTAAAGAAGAGTTTCTCAGCGCGACGCTGGCGGCTCTTCAAAATTCGCCTCACCTCGCTGCCCAAGCTGTCGCCCGCTACGCGAGAAATTTAGGGGCTAAGCCTCTTCCCGCGCCCGAGTCCTTGGAGAGTATTCCCGGGAAAGGAATACTCCTCAAAGGAAAAGCGGGAGAAATACGCGCGGGAAATCTTTCTTGGCTTAAAGAATCGGGATGTCAACTCCCGCCGCTTCCGACATTCCCGCCAGAAGAAATTATTTCGTTTATCGGCATCGCCAGGGATTTAAGGCTGTTGGGATATTTCACGATTAAAGACTCTTTGCGCCCGCACGCAAAAGAAACCGTGGAAAAAATAAGAGAGATGGGAATTACCCCGATATTAGTCTCTGGCGACCGCAATCAATCGACCCACCATCTAGCCGAAAAAGTGGGGCTTAGGCACGTTTTCGCGGAAGTGCCGCCGGAGGAAAAAACCGCGATTATCTCGCGCTTAAAAAGCGAGGGGAAAAAAGTGGCGATTCTCGCTTCATCTTTTTACGACGCCGAGGCTTTATCTTTGGCCGATATCGGAATGTCTTGGGAATCCGGAAATGCCATCTCCAAAAGCGCCGCCGATATCCTCGTCTCAAACACCGATTTATCTCAGGTATTAAAAGCTCTTCAGTGGACCCGCTCGCTGGAAAAAGTGATTCGCCAAAATATTCTTCTCTCTTTTTTGCCAAGTCTGCTTTTGATTCCCATCGGATGCGGATTTTTTTATCAAAGGCATGGTCTATTGCTCACCAATCCACAAGCCGTCGCCGCGGGGCTGTTCGGCCTTACCGCAATCATTATTAATTCCATTAGGAGAAAAATCAATGCCTAAATCAAAAACCGTCTATGGATATGAAAAAGAATTAGCTTTTTCCGGAAAGTCCGAAACCCTGCCGCCTCTTGAAACCTGGCCCAATCAGTATCAAGGCTATGAGATCAAAATCGAATGCCCCGAATTTACCTCGGTTTGTCCTAAAACCCACTTGCCTGATTTCGGGAAATTGACGCTGACCTATTTTCCCGATCAACTCTGCGTCGAGCTCAAATCCTTCAAATACTACCTTCTCGCCTACAGAAATATGGGAATTTTTTACGAAAACGCCGTCAACCGTATTTTAGACGATATCGTCAAAGCGACGCGTCCCAAATGGGCGGTTTTAGAAGGCGCTTTTTCCACCCGGGGCGGGATGCATTCGACCATCACCGCACGGTATCCGCGGCGCGGAGGAAAGAAGCCTTAAAAACCGCTAATCCAAGTTTTCGCTCTCGATCAGTTCTAATTTCCAGCGACGCTTCCATCCTTTAATGGTCTTTTCCCGCGCAATAGCCGATTCCATGCTTCCATGCAGTTCAAACCAGACGAGACTATGAACCTTGTATTTCTTGGTAAACCCCTCCACGACCTCGTTCTTATGTTCCCAGATGCGTTGAGGCAAGTTCGGAGGTCACTCCGACGTAAAGAGTTCCATTGCGGCGACTGGCAAGGATATAAACGCAGGGCTGCTTAGACATGTTCTCTGGATTCCGGCTTTCGGACGCTCCCCAACGGACTTGGAAGCGGCGCTTCCTCGCCCATGCTCGGTCGGATTCCCCGCTAAAGACCGCGGGGAATGACGATGATTTTTGTCATGAGTATATCGTCGAGCACGGAGAACCACTAAAGAAATACAGACAACCTTGCCCTTTGATTACGCAGATTCTATTTTTCCTTTCAGTTCCTTGACGATCAGCGCCATTTTTTGGCGTCCGTATTTCTTGTCAAACTTGGCTGCGGATTGCTCCAAAAGTTTCAATTTCTTCTGCTTAGTATAATGCGATGAAGCATCCCAAAAATTTGGAAATTCCTGCGATAGTTCATACTCCAATTCTTCTTTGACTTTTAAATGCTCAAACTCATCCGTCCAGGTTTCTCCCTCGCGAGCGTAGTATGTCCCTTTGATTTCAGGAAAGGGTTCTTCTTTTTTCCTAAATGGCCAGAGGATTGTCACAATTGCCCAATAGAACGTAGAGCCTAATAAGAAAATGGTTCCAACCCAACTGGCCCAAACAACATGGCTGTTTGACAAAATATCAAGAGATGGCCTTAGAATCAGCAAAGCTGAAATAAATATGGATAAAACGTATTTATCCTGATCCAAGGGGCGATTATGCGCCGTAATCATCAGACAGGCGCCGACAATACCAACATCAGAAATTGCAAGCCATACCGGTATGTGAATTTGGAACCAATGGCTAATTGGATGCATTTCTGGTTCAAAAGCTGAGAACACTTCCATTAGCAGAAAAGCGATGATGAATACAAGTAGTATTCTGCGGTTATTATTTTTAAAAAACCAATTGAAGGGTTGTTTCATTAGGTTCTACTTGAAGCTATAACTGGACCAGCCTCGCCGAAACTCGGTCGCAATCCGTAGGCCGGGGCCCAAAACCAAGGCGATTCGCTCGGGTCTGGATTCCAGCTTTCGGCCGCTCCCCAACGGACTTGGAAGCGGCACTTCCTCGCCAATACTTGGTCGCCGGAATGACGAAAAAGTTAGCGATCCTCCCTATTTCCCTTCTGCGTTCATTTGCCTGCGGAATTTTTGGATTCATTTTCCTCCGCGCAAGAGTCTTGGGCTTCCATCAAAAACTTCCGGGCCGCCGCGCGGACGGTAGAATCGGGGTTTTTAAGTTCCTTTTGAATCTCTAAAACCGCTTTTTTCCCTCCAAGGCGGCACAAGAGATTTAAAGCCAGAACTTCGTTATTGGGGAATCTGGATTCCGATGAAACGG
>JAKAQV010000185.1 GCA_021819565.1 bacterium
GATCTGGAAGCGATTTTTTTTCATTTTTTCTTGATTTTACTGAGTTAGTTTACAAACTTTTCAGAGGGGTTGTTTGATATAATAAAGCCTTGTGAAGCCTTTTTTAACCATATTGTCCGCGCCTTCTGGAACTGGCAAATCGACTATTTGCCGACAATTGGTGAAAAAGCGCACGGATGTCTTTCAGTCCATTTCCTCAACCACTCGCTTGCCGCGCCCCGGAGAAAAATCGGGGAAAGATTATTATTTTTTAACCGTTGATGAATTTAAGGCCAAAATCCAAGCCCAAGAGTTTTTGGAATGGGCGACGGTTCACGGAGAATATTACGGAACCTCAAGGCAGGTCATTGAAGATTTGCTGGAAAAGGGAATTTATCCGCTTTTGGCCATTGATGTTCAGGGAGCGGCGTCCATCAAAAAGAAAATGCCTGATGCGGTTTTAATTTTCTTGGCCCCCCCCTCCATTGAGTCTCTGAAAATTCGACTTGAAAAAAGAAAAGACGCTGAAGCGGATAGAATAAAACGTTTGGCCGACTCCAGAGATGAGATTCTAGCGGCGAAAAATTATGACTATGTGGTCGTCAATGATGATTTGGAAAAAGCCGTTTCGCAGATAGATTCGATTATCACGGCCGAGAAACTGAAAGTTTCCCGCCAAGATTTGTCGAAACTTTTGCCAGCTTACACTTAAATTAAATAAGAGGAGGCGTGTCTCAAATGGAAAAAGATAAGGTGGGTGGTCAGGCCGCAAAGGGGCCAGAGAGCGCTGATAAACCCCTTGAGTTTTTTATCTTGGATTATCCCAAAAGCAAATATGAAGCCATTCCCCTGGCGGCGGAATGGGCGCAGATTATCCGGCGCAAAGAAGAAAACCGCCATATGACTCCCAATGAAATTCTTGAGATGGCGATCCGAGATGTTTTGAGCGGGAAAATTACTTTAAAAGACGTTCGTAAGGCGAGCGTCCAAGAGTCGGCAGAGTCACCTGATGCCCTCCTTAACGGCTCGGATAAATCTAAATAAGTTAGAGAATCAGTCGACTATGCCGCGCCTGCGCCGAATCGTCTTGGGCGTGACGGGGTCGATTGCGGCTTATAAAGCTCCGGAAATCGTTCGCGGCTTAGTCAAGGCCGGTTTTGAAACGCGTTGCGTATTAACTCCGCGGGCCAAGGATTTCACCACGCCCTTGACCTTGGCCGCCCTTTCTCATTATCCGCCTATTGAAAATGAAAGTGATCCTCGCTTGTGGGAAATGGCGCATTTGTCCTTGGCGGATTGGGCGCCCATTTTGCTGATCGCTCCGGCGACCGCCAACTTTATCGCCAAATTGGCGGCGGGACTCAGCGACAATCTGCTCGCCTCCTTGGCGCTCGCTTTTAGAGGCAAGATTATCGTTTGCCCCGCGATGGATGGCAGAATGTGGGAACATCCGGCGACTCAAAGGAATGTCGAGACAATTCGCCAATTTGGTTATGAGCTTTGGGGGCCGGAATCGGGAGAACTGGCAAGCGGGAAAATTGGGATTGGTCGGATGGTTTCTCCCCAGACGATTGTCGAACGTGTAAAAAACTTGTCTATTTCTAAAAAAACGCGGATGAGGGAATTGCCGTAATGGGTTTTTCTTGGCGCGGTTTGCGCGTTCTCATCACCTCGGGCCCGACGCGGGAATTTCTCGATCCCGTGCGTTTTTTGAGCAATTCTTCAAGCGGAAAAATGGGTTGGGCTTTGGCTAGCGAGGCGCGGCGTTTGGGAGCGAAAGTCACTGTCATTAGCGGACCGGTCTCGACTCTTCCGCCTAAAGGTGTCGCGGTCAGATGGGTTGAAACCGCGCTTGAGATGAGACGTCAAGTTTTGAAAACGGCCGAAAACGCCGATTTAATTATATCTGCCGCGGCCGTGACCGATTGGCGGGCTAAAGTCTTTTCCGCCGAAAAAATTAAGAAAAAAACCGGAGCGGTTGAGCTTTCGCTTATTCCGAATCCGGATATTATCGGCGAAGTCGGAGAAATCAAGAAAAGAAAGGAAGCGAAAGCCCTGAAATTTCCGGCTTTGATTGGTTTTGCGCTGGAAACAAAAGATCCGGAGTCATCGGCTTTGAAAAAAATGCGGGGAAAAAATTTGGACATGATCGTCGCCAATTCTCCCGCTTCCTTGTCTTCGGAAAATATTCGGGCGACCTTGCTGTTGAAAAATGGAGTTAAGAGAAAATTGACCCTTTTGCCCAAGAGACTTTGCGCGCGGGCGATTTTTAAAGAAGCGGAGGCTTTTCTATGAAAGACGCTCGCTCTGAACTCCATGCCTTGACGGCACAATTAAAGCGCCGGGTTTCTCTGTCGGATGAGTTAGATTGGCGCCAGAGACAGAACAAGCGCGAGAAGACCCTTGAAGAATTAAAATTGGAAGTTGAATCCTGCCAAAAATGTCCTCTTGGAAAAACTCGCATTAAAGCCGTTTTCGGCGTCGGCAATCCGCGCGCGAAGGTGATGTTTATCGGAGAAGGCCCGGGCTATTCCGAGGACAGAAAAGGCGAGCCGTTCGTGGGAAGGGCGGGACAACTGCTGGATAAAATACTTGAGTCCATCGGTTTGTCTCGCCAGACGATTTATATCGCCAATACCGTCAAATGCCATCCGATGAAAAATCCTGAGACTCCCGACGCTCGCTCTAATGATCGAGCGCCCAATGAAGAGGAAATGAGCGCTTGCCGGCCGTATCTCGATGAACAAATTGATTTAATCGCGCCGCGATTTATCAGATCGG
>JAKAQV010000186.1 GCA_021819565.1 bacterium
GACCCCGCCTTTATAGCGAATGCGCTTTAGAATTTTCTTGGCTTCTTCGAGATTCTTCGCTAGAGACAAAGCCATCGTTTCTTCGACAAAGGTCGTGCAGTCGACCGCCGAAAAAGAAATAAGAGGCTTGCGGTCAAATTCGCCGTTCGAGCCTTCGCCCAGAGGCCCCAAGCGATAAGGGGTCCCCAAAAAATGTGCGCTGATTTTAACGATTCTTTGAGAAACCTGGGGATATTTTTTATGAATTCTTGAAATCGTCTGGTCAATTTCGCGATTAGTCATCTGGTTAAAAGATTTATCTAAAGCGCTCTGGGCCGTGCAGTTCCAACAGAGAAAAATTAACGGAATAAACAAGACCTTAGATCTCATATTCCCAACCTCCTTGACTATTTGCGGGTTTAAAATGGAGTCGCATGATATCCCATTTTTTTAAGGATCCACCCGTAGAAAAACGTCATATAAAGCATCGCTCGCTTTCCGACAAAAGAGGAATCAAACCCATATGGGGCCTGATAAGCCAACCCTATTTGATACCAATCCGCCTGGTAATTAATTTCATAACTGGTATATCCGGCGGTCAAGCCTTGATGTCCATTTGAGCTTTCATTGACCAAGGTTCGGCTTTCGATGGCCGGCACCAAATGATCTAAGAAATTGGGAACATTCCAGCCCACCACGTCATGTAAATAGAGAAAACTATACTCAAGAGCCCCGTCAAAACGCGCGGAATCTCCGAAATCCAAAAGACCGACATATGGCGACAAAGGTTCCGGCCCGCTTCCAAAAGGAGTGATTCCGGCGATATCGGTCTGAATGGCGAAGGGGCGAATCCAGGAAACCGGAATATCTCCCATTCCCTTGTTAAAAAGCAGGTATCCGTAAAGCGTCAGCGGATTTCCCTGTCCGGCTTGAGAGGCCCCCATCGGGGTGGTCGCCCTCACAATAGCCGTCGCCATGATTTCATGCGGCGCATTTTCATAAAACATATACTTTCCCTGAACCCCGAAATACTGAAATCCGGCGTGAGCGCCGCCGGGGGTCTCGACATCCTCGTAATGAGATTCAAAGCGGATGCTCATGGAATGCGTCAAGCGTTTTTCAAGGGTGATCGGAGTTTGAAACACATTAGCCCCGCCGTAGGCCGGACCTAGAGAGGGAGACAAGGTCAGCTGATTATCTACATCCGCATCCTTGACGATCAAAGGTTCGATAAAAATGCGGTTTCCCGCGCGCGCCAAATCGCTATTGTAAACTCCTGTCGCTGTCCCGGAACTGTTTTTTAAACCCGTTGAGTCAACCGCCCCGGCGCTTCCAACAAAAAAAGCCTGGGTGACGAAAAAAACAAAGAACCAGCTCATAAAAACCTCGCAATCTCATCACGAGAAAAGCGCGGGAACTCTTTTTGCCTTTTCCCGTTTCTTAATAGGACTCCTTTCCCTCGAAAAGCTCTTCCGATAACAGCGGCCGGAACTTTAAGACGCGAAAGCTGGGCAATGATTTTACCGGATGATTGGGGGCTTGAAGCAATCAAAAGAGCTCCTGAAGACAAAGCTCCCAAAGGATTGAGCCCGTAAAAATCCAGCAAGCGCCGAACGGATTCTAAAATAGGGATTCTCTCTTCCTGAATTTCAATCCGCACTTTAGACGCCTCGGACATTTCATAAAGCCCGGAAGACAAACCGCCTTCCGTGGGGTCATGCATGGCGTGAACATTTCCCACTTGATAAGCGGTCAAGGCCTCTTTGACTACTCCGATATTTTTGATGAGATTTTCGCATTGACGGGCAAAAACCACCCCAAATTTGGCCTGGACCAGCGATTTTTTTTCGCGGGCAATCACGGAGGCCGCCTCTAACGCGACACTTTTCGTTAAAATAATCTCGTCTCCCGGACAAACTCCGGAAGTCGAAAGGGCTTTTTTCCCCAGAACCTCTCCCAACATGATTCCGGTCAAAACCGGACGAGTCACGGCTGATGTAATTTCGGTATGCCCGCCGATTGAAGAAACCCCAAAAAGGCGGCAAGAACGCTCGACCTCGGAAAAAATTTTTTTAATCATTGCTGGAGAAGATTGCTTTTCGGGAAAAAGAGCCGAACAGAGAAACCACCGCGGCCTGGCCCCGCGGGTTGAGATATCATTGGCATTGACGGCCACCGCATAGAAGCCGGCTTCTTTAGACAAAAAAGTGACTGGGTCGACTGTCACCGCAATCATCTTCCCCCCAATTTTCAAAACAGCCGCGTCTTCCCCCAGAGCCGGCCCAATCAAAACTTGGGGATCGGAGAGGCGAAATTGCTTAAGCATCCGGGATAAAAATACCGGAGGAAGTTTTCCGGCAGGAAAATTAATTTGCCCCATAAGACATTCGTTTTTTAAAAATGGAATAAAGGTAAAACGAACAGGCAACCATCAGCCCTGGATAAATAGGCGCTAATCCTAGAGGCTGTTTAAGCAACGTCCAAAGAGCGGAAACCCCGCTTCCGCCAATCATAATCTTGATCACGTCTTCTGAAAGGGGTTTTAAAGAGGGGAAATATCCCAAGCACAATGGAAACAAAAGTCCCGCGACCGCAATGGAGCTGAGCGTATACCAGATATCGACGACCGAAGGCAAAACGACGGCGATTGCCGTCCCTAAAACTAAGCCCACAATAAGCCCCAATTGAACATGCCGGGTCTCAGACAAACCGGGGAGCTTAAAAAATTTCCAGACAATATCTTTTCCCAGAGTCGAGG
>JAKAQV010000038.1 GCA_021819565.1 bacterium
ACCAGTTTTTTCTGGTTTTTCCGCTCCCAGAAAAGCTCGACTAACTTTCCATTCTCCAGGATCGCGATCCGAACTTCCTCGCTGTTGACGTTGGCGAGAATTTCTCTTTTGACCGGAGCCGCCGGCAAGGGAGCGCCGGAATTTTCCGAGGCGGCCGCATGGGATTCATGCGGGCGGTGTCCATTTCCATGTTTCTGGCCTTGGTGTTCCGACTTTCTCTGGGGTTGGAAACGCCGGCGTCTCTGCCTGCGCTTATCATCCATACCCACGGGCGCCGGAGATGCGGTTTTTTCCAAAGCCTCCGCCGGCTCTTGAGCCGCTACCACCTCTTCTTTTAAATCTTCTTTTTGCGAAATTTCTTCTTCAGACATGACCATCCTCCTATCAAATTTTATAAAAGCGCGTACTTGCGCCTACCGACATTAGCGACAATTCCTAAAGACCATAAACTAGCCATCAAGCTGGATCCTCCGTAGGAAATTAAAGGAAGCGGAATTCCCGCCACCGGAAAAAGCCCCAGACACATTCCGACATTTAAAATGAAGTCAAAAGCGAACATCGCGGCGATCCCGCAACAGACTAAATATCCGTATCGATCGCGGGCATTAACGCCAATCTCCGTAATCCGCCAAATCATCCCCAAGTAAAGAAGAATGACAATCACCGCGCCGACAAAACCCATCTCTTCTCCAATGACGGAATAAATAAAATCCGTGTGTCTCTCTGGGAGAAAACCCAATTGAGACTGGGTCCCGGAGAAAAGACCTTTCCCAATAAATCCGCCCGAACCGATGGCAATCTGGGATTGGTGGACGTGGTAAGCCGCCCCATGAATATCCGAATGGGGATTAATATAAGCGGTAAATCGGCTCTTTTGATATCCTTTCAGCTTATGGCTGACCGCGATTCCCAGCAACACCCCGGAGGTCAATATCAGCCAAAAAGCGAGAAACAAACTCGCTCTTAAACGCCAGCGCATTAAAAAATTAACGTAATAGGCCGCTCCGAAAATAGCGGCTAAAACTAAAATAAAAATGAACTCGAACAACTTAGACTGAAACACCTCCATAAAAAGATAAAGCGAACTTCCCGCGCCTGGATGGGGATAATAAGAGCCTAGAAACAAATAGAGAAACGGCATTAAAGCCGCAGTGACAGAAAACAGGCCAAGGCCAGACAAGTATTCCCATCCGGCGCCGGCGCAAAAAAGCATCGTAAAAAAAATAGGAAACAAAGTTAAAGTCATCGAGAAATCAGGCTGTTTAACAATCAAAGCGACGATCGGGATAATAGCCGCCAGAGATACAAAGATCGTTGAAAGGTATTCCATCTTGAGGGCTCTCTTATCAAAGATCGCGGCCAAAATTAATATCATTCCCACCCGAGCGAACTCGGAGGGCTGCAAAGCGAAGAAGCCGAGTTGTATCCAAGAGCGGTGCCCCTTATGGACGGTCCCCACGATCAAAACCGCGACTAAGCAAGAAATGACGAGCCCATAAACAGTCCAGAATTGATCTTCATAAACCTCATAGGCGAAGTTGGCCGCAACAGTGAAAATAAACAGACCGAAAAGCATCGCGGAAAAATGCCGTTCCAAAGCTTGATGGTAGTATGGAAGCGGATGCGTGGCAGAGAAAACAGCCAAACTCCCGAGGATTAAGAGAGACAATACTGATCCCAAAAAAACGCCGTCAAGACGGCTCTTTCTAACTGGAGAACGAGGGACTCCGATCACAGCGTTTCTCCTTTTTGAGAAGAGCCAATTTTTTTAGGAGAAAATTTAGGCCATTGATATTGAGATTTTTTTCCGACTCGAAAATCCGCGGCAATGACCTGCCTGGCGATAGGAACAGCGGCCGAGGCTCCATGACCCCCGTTTTCAACTAGAACCGACACCGCAATCGACGGGGCTTGCCCGGGTTTTCCCGCGAAAGCGATAAACCAAGCATGGTCTTTCCCTGATGAATTCTGCGCGGTTCCGGTCTTCCCCCAAACCTGAATCCCTTTAATATAAGCTCCTCTGGCGGTTCCAGAGGCAACGACCAAGGACATCGCCTCATCAAGCAAATTCCAGGTCTTATTACTGACTCGAACAAAACCAAGCTGATGGGGATTTTCCCTTAAAATTTCGCCTCCGTCCTTGGAATCGATAGAACTCAGATATTGAGGCCGCCAGAGAGTCCCGTGATTAGCCAAGGCCGCAGTAACGACCGCCATCTGAAGCGGCGTAACCAGAAGCCGGCCTTGGCCGATCGCGAGATTAAGCGTGTCTCCGCCGATCCAAGGCTTACCTCTTTTCATGGAGGTCTCAGGACCAAATAAATTGCCCGCTTCCTCGCCCTTTAAAGCGATTCCAGTTTTTTGTCCCAAATGAAAGAGCTTGGAGTATTTCTCGATTAAATCCGCGCCGATGAGAAGACCCATCTTGTAGAAATAGACATCGCAAGACTGGGCGAACGCGGTCAAAAAATCGACATTCCCATGTCCGCGATGATCCCAGCATAAGAAAGTTCTTCGCCCCAGCCTAAAATATCCAGGACAGAAAATAATCTGGGCCGGATTTAATTTCCCCTCGTTAATTCCGGCGACAGAAACGATCGTTTTAAACGTCGATCCCGGCGCATAAAGCCCGGAAATTGCGCGGTCAAATTCCGGCACGGAAGAAGGCACAAAGGTGGAATAATCCACGGAAAAAGGATCCGCTCCCAAAAGCGCGTTCGGGTCAAAACTAGGAGCCGCCGCGAAAGCGAGAATGTCTCCATTGGATGGATCCACGGCAATCACGGCCCCTCTTTGAGTCGCGGTATGGCGAAGGCCTTCATCGGCGGCCCGTTGAACAATGGCATCTATTGTCAGATGAATATTTCTCCCATCTTTCCATGGAAGCCGCTTTAGAATTTTCTGAATCCGCCCTTGCGCGTCGACCTCTATTTTGACGGCGCCGTCTGTTCCGCGCAATTGTTTTTCAAAAATCGATTCAAGCCCTAACTGCCCGATTCGGGAATCCATGCGATAATTCCTGTTTTTCAGCCTCGCCCATTGCCGCGGGGTAATTTTGCCCATATAACCGATCAAGTGGCTGGCAAAAGGCCCGAAAGGGTAATAGCGCCGAGCTTCAAGAACCAAATCTATTCCCGGATAAAAAGGCTTGAGTTCGGAAAGACGAAACATCACCGGAATGGAGAGGTTTTCGGCGATGCGCAAAGCCTCTCTTGACTGCCGCGCTTGGCGCAATTTCTCCAATATCGTCTTCGGGTCTTGACGCAGGATTTGGCTTAATTCCTCGGCTAAGCGGTTGAGTTCCTTCTGGTGAGCCTCTCGCGATGGGGGAAGATAAATGAGAGAAAAAACCGGTTCATTGGTCGCCAAAGGAATCCCGTTTCTGTCATAAATAATTCCCCGGGGAGCGGTCTGATAGACCATCTCGGTTCGATTTCGGTTCGCAGCCGACTCGTAAGCCGCTTTTTCCAGAATCTGCATCTGAAAAAGTCGCAGGACTAGCACGGCCGCGACAACGGCAAACCCAGCCAGAAGCAACTGCAGCCTTTCAGGGGAAAAATTTCTTTTCATGAAGCGATACTTCTAAACCTTGGCGCGGGGAGATAAGAATTGGGCCTCAACGCGGCCAAGATAAAGCAAAAAAATCCGTTGTAAAGAGGCTCAAGAATAAAGACAAGCCATCCCACCCATAGAAATTGGCCGGAGAAAATTAAAAAGACAAGCCCTAAAATCAGGCGGTAAAGAATCGTCGCGACGACAGCGACAATGGCCTGCGAAGCGGGAGTATTCATGTCCACCTGCTTCCGGAGAAGTCCAAGACCATATGAAATCAAGGTCAAAACTAAAGCCCGCGCTCCAAACAACTTAAGGCTAAGAGCATCCCACAAAAGGCCCCAGAAAAATCCGAAGATCATCGCTTCAACCGCGCCGCTCACAGCCGCCACATTGATCGTTAAAATCAATAGAATCTGAGGGTTAAGCCCCCGAAATGATAGATAGCGGGAAAAAATCCATTCTCCCAATAGCCCCAAGAAAAAAATCGTTAAGCGCTTGATCAATTTCATTGGCTAATTTTCGCCTTGTTGACCCCACGCCCCACTAAAACCTCGTTAATCTCGGACGGCGACAGGGCCGGACGAACATCGGCGGATTTAAAAATCAAAAAAGGATCGACCGGATAGACCTTGACGACTGTTCCGATCAAAATAGAAGGCGGGAAACTGACGCTATTGGGCGAGGTATACACCTTTTCTCCTTCTTCCAAAGGAGCCTGAACCGGGAGATAACTAATCTGCAGATTCGGGGAATCCGAACCTTGGATGAGGCCGTTAAATGATCCATGGGTATGGGAACTTTGGGAAACGATGAAAGAATCAATCGCTGAAAGATCGTTGGTCAATAATTGAACGACTGCGGTATCGGAATTAACCTCAAGCACCCGGCCCACCGCCGCGAGGGTAGGGCCATCGGCGGCAAAGACCGGATCGTTAAGTTCGACTCCCTTACTTTTTCCAGCGGAAATAATAAAATCCTGATACCAATCCGCGGGAGAGCGTTTGATGACCTGGGCCCAGACAAAAGAAAAAGAAACGCGCTTTTCTAAATCCATTTCGGAACGCAAGCGATCATTCTCGGTTTTCAAAGAATCGATTTCCGCATTCAGAGCCGGCTCCATTTTTATCTCGTCTTTTAATTCTCTATTTTGGATATCGGCCGACAAAAGATTTTTCAAGGAACGGGGGATTTCCGATATCCGTCTAAGGCCGTCGGCCCCCTGGTAGAGCCCCGGATCGATGAGGTATTGCAGAGAAATTTTAAAAGAAGCGACCGGCGCGGACAAAGGCAATGATAATAAGAGAATGGAAATCCCAATAAAAAAAATCGCCAGTCGATTGGCTAGCCGCAACTCGCGGTGCATATTCAATTAGTTAGAGACAACACTTCATCAGGAAGAACGCAAAACGCCACTCGACAGGAATTCCGGCTCCCGAACGCAAAAATCAGGAGCGAGATACGGCAAATCTGTGGCGGTGTTCCATTATACGATCAAGTTCTTCCAGGAATTTACCAGTCCCAATAGCGACGCAGCTAAGAGGATCGGCCGAGCGATGAACTGGAAGCTCGGTTTCCTGCCGAATCAAGTCCGGAAGGCCTCTCAAGAGTGAGCCGCCTCCCGCAAGCATAATGCCACGATCAACCAAATCGGCGGATAACTCCGCAGGCGTTTCTTCTAAAGTGTTTTTGATGACATCCAATATCAGCTGAACGGGATCTAAAAGGGCCTGCCGCACTTCTTCCGAAGTAATTAAAACTGTCTTAGGCAATCCGTTAGCCTGATCTCTTCCTTTAACCTCCATCGTCTTCTCTTCTTTTAACGGGAAAACCGACCCGATTTGAATCTTCACTTCCTCGGCCGTCGACTCCCCAATGAGCAAATTATATTTCCGGCGGAAATGGGCGACAATAGCCTCATCCATTTCGTCTCCGGCGATATCAAGAGACTTGGAAACGACCAGCCCTCCCAAGGAGATGACCGCCGCCTCCGTCGTCCCGCCACCGATATCGACGATGAAATTTCCCCGTGGCTCGGAAATAGGCAAATCCGCACCGATGGCGGCGGCCATCGGCTCTTCAATTAAATGGACATCTCGCGCACCCGCCTGCTGAGCCGATTCTTGAACGGCTCTTCTCTCCACTTCGGTGATCCCCGAAGGAATGCCAATCACGACCCGTGGATGCAAAAGAGAACGTCGGTTGTGAACCTTGCGAATAAAATATTTAATCATCTCCTGGGTCGCTTCAAAATCGGCGATGACCCCGTTTTTGAGGGGGCGCACCGCGATAATGGAAGCCGGAGTCCGGCCCAACATTTTTTTTGCTTCCGCACCGATGGCCAGCAAGCGTCGGGTGTCCCGATCGATCGCGACGACCGAGGGCTCTCTTAAAACAATTCCTTGACCCTTGACATAGACCAAGGTATTGGCCGTACCAAGGTCAATACCCATGTCGTTGGAGAAGAGGCGGAAGAAAAAATCAAGCATTAGGATATTCTAGGATAAAAGCTCGACTAAACCGCGCTGGGATCCATCGCCTTGTCTTTGCGCCAGCTTCAAAATCCGAACGTATCCGCCCGGACGAGAAACGTAGCGCTGGGCCAAGGTGTCAAAAAGCTTCTCATAAGCTTTCTTATCTTGGACCTGCCGGCGAACCATATAATGCTGGCCTTTTTTCGCCGCGGTAATAATGCGTTCGGCAAAAGGCCTTAACTCCTTGGCCTTGGCCAAGGTGGTCTCCACCTTCTCATGAATGAACAAGCTTGTCGCCATGTTCCGCAACATCGCTCGGCGATGGGAAGAGGTAACGCCCAGCTTCCGCGCTCCCATATTCTTTACCATAAAAGTCTCCTCAAAAAAATATTTTTAAGAGGCGGATGAAACGGATCCTTCAGGGACATCCATCCCCAAAGACAGACCCATATCTTTCAGCCGCTCTTTAATTTCATCAAGCGATTTTTGTCCGAAATTCTTAACCGCAAGCAATTCCTCATCCCGCTTTGAAACCAACTCTCCCACTGTTTTAATATGGGCAACTTTCAAGCAATTGGCCGCGCGAGAAGACAACTCAATCATGTCAACCGATTGGTTCAAGATATCTTTCAATTTCGTCTCGGAAGAACCATCGGCGCCTCCCATCTCGGAAGCCCCGGAGGCGGCAGCGGCCTCTTCTTCGGGGATGAAGATATTGAGAGATTCCCTCAAAAGCTTGGAGGCCTGAATCAAGGCTTCCGCGGGATTAAGGGTTGAATCGGTCCATATCTCTAAAATCAGGCGATCGTAATCAGTCACCTGGCCCACGCGCGCATTCTCGACGTCATAGTGAACCTTGGAAACCGGAGAGAACAAGGCATCGAGCGGAATGAACCCCGCCGGCCAGTGATTTTGATTTCGCAATTCATCGGCGGTGATATATCCGCGTCCGCGAGAAACCTCAATTTCCATCGACAGTTTAGCGCCGGGCTCGAGATGCGCCAAAACTAAATTGCCGTTGACGATTTCCACATTCGCGTTTTTCTGAATTTGAGACGCCACGACCGCCCCTTCTTTATTGGCTTCCAAATAAAGAATCTCCGGCCCGGAGGAAAACATTTTAAGCCGGAGTTTTTTGAGGTTCAAAAGGATATTCATCACATCCTCTCTGACCCCCGGCAGCGTCATGTATTCATGAGGAGCTTTTTCCACTCGGACGGCGGTGACCGCCGCTCCTTCGAGGCTGGAAAGGAGAACGCGCCTAAGCGCATTTCCAACAGTATGGCCATAGCCTCTTTCATAAGGCTCGGCGACGAATTTCGCGTAACTATCGGACATCGTCCGCTCGTCCACGCTTAATTTTTGCGGAAATATCAGTTCTTTGTAATGGGCCATATCATCCTCTCTATAATTTTATCTTGAATAGTATTCGACAATCAGCTGCTCGGAAACCGGCAGAGAAATCTCGCTCCGCTCCGGCAAACGAATCACTTTCGCCGACAAAGCGGCGGGATCAAACTCCATGTAGCTCGGGCGATTATTGAGCCTTTGCGCGGTCTCAAGACTTAGCTTGACTCCCACGTTCTCTTTGAGTTTTGGGTCTACGACGACGACATCCCCCACGCGACAGCGATAAGAAGGAATGTTGAGCCAGCGGCCATTAACCTTAATATGCCCGTGAGAAACAATCTGCCTGGCGGTTTTAAGAGAAGAGGCGATCCCCATTCTCCTAACCACGTTATCGAGCCTCATTTCCAAAAGGGCCAATAATTCGGCCCCGCTGTTAGCGGCCTTGGAAGCCTGATCCACCCAGCGGCGGAAAGGTTTTTCAGTCATCAAAACAAAACGGCGAAGCTTCTGTTTTTCCCTCAAGCGCACGGCATATGCCGACATCTTGCCGCGCTGAACGCCGGCCATGCCGGGTTTCGTCGGGCGCTTATCTAAAACGCAGCGCGTATGACACTTATCTCCCTTTAGAAAAAGCTTGGTTTGCTCCCGACGGCAAAGTTTGCAAACAGGTCCGCTATAATTAGCCATGAATCACACCCTCCTCGACTTCGGCGGCCGACAACCGTTATGCGGAAGCGGCGAGACATCCTTCAAAGAAAGAATGGTTAGTCCCGCGTTTCCTAAGGCGCGCACGGCGGTTTCTCGTCCCGGCCCCGGTCCTTTGACAAAAACGACAATCTGCTTGACTCCCAATTCCACGGCTTTTTTAGCCACTTTTCCGGCGGTAACGCCGGCGGCAAAAGGGGTTCCTTTTTTGGTCCCTTTAAAACCATTGACGCCCGCAGAAGCCCAAGCGAGGACATCGCCCTTATCGTCAGTCAAGGAAACAATCGTATTATTGAACGAACACTGAATGAACACTTTCGCGAAACTCAAATGTTTCCAGTTTTTTTTCTTCGCCGGGACCGCCGGTTTTGCGCCTTGGGCGCCAGGTTTTTCTTCTGCCATAGATTCCTCCAAATTTTAAGCTTTAGCCGGAGCTTTCGCTTGAGGCTTTTCAGCCTTCCCCGCTCCCACCGTCTTCCGACGGCCGCGGCGAGTACGCGCATTCGTCCGCGTCCGCTGTCCGCGCAGAGGAAGGTTTCGGCGATGCCGCTGACCGCGATAAGAGCCGATTTCTTGCAGGCGCCCGACATTAGACTGAATCTCTCGCCGCAATTCTCCTTCCACTTTGTATTCCTTCACCAACAAATTATTGATGAGTCCGACTTGGTTTTCCGTCAAATCTTTGACGCGAGTCGCCGGATCAACGGCTCCATTTAATTTTTCCAGGAGTTGGTTAGCCGTCGTTTTTCCCAATCCATATAAATACCTCAAAGCGACATCCACTCGCTTTCCTTTCGGCAAATCCACACCCGCAACGCGTGCCATAAGAATTCTCCTTTATTTATCCCTGTCTCTGTTTATGCTTAGGGTTCGAGCAAAATACGCGAATGGCCCGCCCCCTTTTAATGACTTTGCACTTTTGGCAAATCGGCTTAACGCTCGCTCTGACTTTCATCTCAACACCTCTCGTTATTCCCTAAAGACAATACGCCCGCGAGTTAAATCGTAAGGCGACAGCTCGATTTTCACCCGATCTCCAGGCAGAATTTTAATGTAATGCATTCTCATTCGGCCCGAAATATGGGCCAAGACAATTTTTCCCGGAGCGATTTCCACTCGAAACATCGCATTGGGAAGGGCTTCTAAAATATTTCCTTCGACTTCGATTTTATCGCCCTTCTTTTCTTCCTTTTCGCTATGAACTTTTTTCATTGAGTTAAAATCTCCGGTCCTTTTTCCGTTAAGGCTACCGTATGTTCAAAATGGGCGGACAAACGTCCGTCTTTTGTGACTGCGGTCCATTGATCGTCTAAAACCTTGACTTCATATCCGCCGGCATTCACCATAGGCTCAATCGCCAAGACCATGCCGGAAACCAGGCGCGTTCCCGTCCCCTTCTTCCCGTAGTTAGGCACCTGGGGCTCCTCATGAAGGGCCCGCCCGATGCCATGACCAACGAAATCGCGCACGACCGAAAAGCCCGCTTGTTCGCAATAAGACTGAACGGCAAAACCGATATCGCCAAGACGGTTGCCAACTAGCGCCGCCGCGATTCCGCGCCCAAGCGACTCTTCGGTCACCTGAATTAATCGCAAGGCCTCGCCAGAAACATTCCCGACAGGGACAGTTACCGCCGCGTCGGCATAGAAGCCGCCAACGACGCAACCAAAATCCAAGCTGACGATATCGCCGTCTACGATTTTTCTCTTCGGCGATGGAATTCCGTGCACCACCTCGGAGTTAATTGAAACGCAAATCGAAGCGGGAAAGCCCCGGTATCCCAAAAACGCGGGCTGAGCGTTATTTTTCGACAGGTAATCCATCGCCAGAACATCAATATCTTTTGTGCTCATTCCCGCGGAAAGACTTTTCCGCAACATCGTCAGAGCCCCGGCAACGACCGCACCGGCCTGGCGCATAAGAGATATTTCTTCCTTTGTTTTCATTTCTATTTTTCGAGGAGGCTTCGGCATTAACACAGTAGAACTCATGATTTGGCAAAAATTGAATCGACAAACATAGACAAAGCCACGCTCACTTCTTCGGGCTTGCGGCCGGCATCGACCTCTTTAAAAATAGATTCAGATTGATAATAGGCAATCATGGGACGCGTAATATCTTCAAACACCATTAAACGCTTGCGCGCAGTGGTTTCAGAATCGTCTTCGCGCAAAATGACTTCCCCGCCGCAACTCAAGCATTTCCCGCCGGGCGCGGGCTTGGTTTGGATATTGTAAACTTCTCCGCATTGAGAGCAAACCCTCCGGGAAACAATGCGCTCAAGGGCCAACTCCTGCGAAATTTTAAGCAAAACGACTAAATCAATGGACAAATTTTCATGAGCGAGAATCGAAGACAAGGACTGCGCCTGGGTGAGATTTCTGGGAAATCCATCCAACAAATAGCGCCCCTCTTTTGAGTTAAAGCGCGCCGCCACCATTTCCGTCACTAAATCGTCGGGAACCAATTTCCCCGCCTTGACATATGACTGAGCCTTAATTCCGAGAGGAGTTTTCTCCGCGATTTCATTGCGGAAAATATCCCCGGTGGCCAAGTGAGTAAGACCATATTTTGAGCTTAGAAATTTGGCCTGCGTGCCTTTTCCGGAGCCGGGAGCGCCTAGCAAAATGGCGATCATGAACTACTCCCCACATTAAACCAGCGCTGCCTTAAGCGGCTCTTTTTTAAAAAACCCTCATAATGGCGCATGATTAACTGCGCTTCTAATTGTCCCATCGTATCCAAGGCGACTCCCACCACGATTAACAGGGCCGTGCCACCGAAATAAAAAGGAACGTTCAAGCTGGTGCGTAGCCAGTCCGGGAGAACGGCGATGGCCGCGACAAACAGCGCTCCGCCCAAGGTAATTCTCTCTAAAACCCACTCGATGTATTTCGCCGTCGACTCTCCGGGGCGATATCCGGGAATAAATCCGCCCGATTTTCTCATGTTATCGGCCAAATCCGTCGGGTTAAAAGAAACGGAATTGTAAAAATAGCAGAAGAAAATAATGAGAGCGGCATAGACGAGCTGATAAACCCAGCTCCCGGTTCCCCAGAAATGGAGCATTTTCTGCGCCCAGGTCGCCTTCGGAGCGAAACTTGCCACCGTAATAGGAACAGCTAACAAAGAGACGGCAAAGATGACCGCAATGACTCCGGATTGATCGACTTTAAGCGGCAAATAACTTTGAGATCCGCCGTACATTTTCCTTCCCACCACGCGCTTGGCGTATTGCACCGGAATTTTTCGCTGGGCGGTTTCAACCCAAACGACCAAGACCGTGACGACTAGAATGGCGGCCAAAACCAAGAGAGCCGGCAAAAGCCCCATCACTTCGGCCTGCACCAAGCGGATCATATTCATCACCGCGCTTGGGATGCGCCCGACAATGCCGGCAAAGATAATGAGAGAAACTCCGTTTCCGATGCCGATTTCAGTGACCTGCTCTCCCAGCCACATGACGAAAATCGATCCGGAGGTCAAGGTCAAGACCGTCAAGACATAGAACCCCCAAGAGGGATTGGAGATAACGGGAATATTTCCGGGAGTTGGCATTTTGGATATCGCCAGAGTCAGACCAAAGGATTGAAAAGTGGCTAGAAACAAAGTCAAATAACGCGTATAGGTGTTGAGTTTACGCCGCCCCAGTTCGCCTTCTTTGTAGAGACGATCTAAATGCGGCAAAACGTGGGCCCCTTGCAAAAGGCTCATGATAATCGAAGCATTGATATAGGGCATGACTCCCATCGAGAAAATGGAAAATCGTCTCAGCGCCCCGCCGGAGAAAATGTTGATAAATCCAAGCAAGCCGCCGCGCTGGGAGTTAAAGATGGACTTTAAGGCATCCGCGTTAATTCCGGGAATAGGAATAGCCGCTCCTACCCGGTAAACGGCGATCGCCCCCAAGGTATAGAGGAGTTTCCGCCTTAAATCCGGAGATTCGACGAGTTCGGTGAGACTTTGAGCCATTACCCGCCTATGACCACAGCGGCCCCGCCCGCTTTCTCGATTTGCGCGCGAGAAGAGGCGGAAAATGCGTGAACCGATATTTTATACGGGTTTTTAACCGTAGCCTTGCCGCTCAAAACCTTCACGGGAAGTTTGGAAGAAATAAGACCGTGCATCTTAAGAGATTCCAAAGTAACCTCTTTTTGATTTTTAAAAACGCGTTCGATATCCGCGAGAGAAACGACTTGATAGCGCTTAGTGAAAGGAGCGTTGCTAAAACCGTATTTCGGCACGCGCCTAAGCAAAGGGGTCTGACCGCCCTCAAAGCCGGACATTTTTCCATCTCCAGAACGGGAGCGCTGTCCTTTTTGTCCCCGGGTGGCCGTCTGGCCGTGGCCGGAGCCCTCCCCCAAACCGATTCGGGTTCTTTTACGCCGTGATCCAGCGCGCGGAGACAACGAAGTTAAATTCATTTTTCCCTCCCACGCAACTTCATGATTGCTTCTTTAGTTCTCAAAAGACGCAAACATTGCAAAGTCGCGCCAATCATATTAAAGGAATTGGAAGAACCCAAGCTCTTGGTTAGAATATTTTTAACCCCAGCCGCCTCCAGAACAGATCGGACAGCTCCGCCGGCGATAACGCCGGTTCCCGGCGCCGCGGGCTTCATCCAAACTTTTCCCGATCCGAATTTGGCAATGACTTCATGGGGAATCGTCCCGTTGACCAAGGGAAACTTAAAAACCTCTTTTTTCGCCTGCATCTGCCCTTTTTGAATGGAAGATTGAACGTCCTTGGCCTTGCCAAGGCCAAAGCCGACCGTGCCTTCTCCATCTCCCACGACCACTAAAGCGCTAAACGAAAATCTCTTTCCGCCCTTGACGACTTTAGCGACGCGATTAATCGCGACGACGTTTTCCACCAACTCTCCGGGAAGTCTCGGCGCGGCGACTCGTTGCCCTCTGGGAGTTCGAGCGGCGGGAGAAAAATTTTCTCCGGGAGCCGCAGATTTTTTTTCTTGTTTTTCTGGAACAGACGCGGTTTCAGTCATTCAATCCTCTCTAAAATTCAAGTCCGCTTGAGCGCGCGGAATCAGCCAAGGCTTTTAGCCGTCCATGATAAACGTGCCCGCCGCGATCGGAA
>JAKAQV010000187.1 GCA_021819565.1 bacterium
GTTGACAGACAAAGACGGAAGCCGCCACAAGGAGAGTAAAAGGTCCTTGCCGCCGAGGATTTTTGTCTTTGGGAGAATCTGGGCCTGCTTGCGGAAATCTTTTTCCGAGTATTTCAGCGAGCGCAGGCTCGCGGCTTCCGCCGCCGATAATTTCCGAACCTGGGAATAAATGCCGGGAATCGTCATCTTCCCATTTTTATCGGTTAAAGACGCGATCATTTTCGACAGGGCTTGAACCGGGTCGACCAAGGGCCCGCCCCACATTCCGGAATGAAGCGGGTGATCGGCGGATTTAACGGTGACGTCTAAGGAGGCCATGCCGCGCAGGGAATTGGTGATCGAGGGAATTCCGGTGTCGTAATTTCCGGTGTCGGTGAGAATCATGACGTCCGCCTGCATCTTTTGCTGATAGGTCTTTAAAAAATCCTCAAGATGCGGAGAGCCGATTTCTTCTTCGCCTTCGATGATCATCTTGACGTTGAGGGGAAGTTTTCCCGAGGTTTTAAGATAAGACAAGATCGCCGCCGCGTGTATGACCGTGCCGCATTTGTCGTCGGCGGTTCCGCGCCCATAAAGCCTTCCTTCCCGCTCGAGCGCCTCAAAAGGCGGGGACTTCCAGAGATTTTCCCGCCCCGCCGGCTGAACGTCATGATGGGCATAAAGAAGAAGGGTCGGTTTTCCCGGGGCGTTCATCCATTCTCCATAGACGTAGGGATGGGCGTCCTTGATTCTTAGAATCTCGACATTTTGAAGGCCAGAACTTCGCAAAAGCCCCGCCACCGCCTCGGAAGATTCCACGACGAATTTGGGATCGAATCCCGGAAAACTGACGCTCGGAATCTTGACCAGGTTTTTTAAATTTTCGACAAATTTCGATTCATTGGATTTGGCAAATCTTAAGGTTTCTTCGATCATAAAATTCTCCTGGATCAAAAAATGTAACTGTTTAGGTTCGTCATTCCGACGAAAGTCGGAATCCAGATTCCACTGAAAAACCTGGACTCCGGCTGACAGATTGCTGGAGTGACGTGAGTAGTTACCAAAAAATTATTGACCCACTTCATTCTATCAATTTGATTTGAGGGTGTCTCAAATGAAAAAATAACTCGTGAAAGTGATTTCAACTCCCTTGGCGATGCGGGCTTGGTCTGGTCTTGTCAGGAAAAAAAATCAAAGCATCGGTTTTGTTCCGACGATGGGGGCTCTCCATGAGGGACACGCTTCTTTAATCCGCCGCGCGAAAAAAGAAAATGACAAGGTTATTGTTTCCGTTTTCGTCAATCCCGCTCAATTTGGCCCCCATGAGGATTTTTCCCGCTATCCCAGGCCTTTTAAAGAAGACCGGGCATTATGCGCCTCCTTTGGGGTCGATATCCTTTATCATCCAAGCCCCGAAGATATTTATCCCCCGGGATACCGAACCTTTGTCAATGTCGAAGGATTTTCGGATTTATGGTGCGGGCGTTTTAGACCGGGGCATTTTCGCGGAGTGGCGACGGTGGTTCTTAAGCTTTTGCAGACGACGGCTTGTGACCGCGCTTATTTTGGAGAAAAAGATTATCAACAGCTCCTCATCATTGGCAAAATGGCCCGGGATCTCAATTTGCCTCAGCGCATTATCGGATGTCCGACTTTGCGGGAAAAAGACGGCTTGGCCCTGTCTAGCCGCAACCGCTATCTCTCTAAAATCGAGCGCTTCCAAGCCGTGATATTCTGCCGCTCGCTTTCTAAGGCGGCCAAAGAAATTAAAAACGGCGAAACGGTTTCAAGGGCCTTGTCCAGGGCCCGGAGAGAAATTTTAAGCATTCCCAATAGCAAAATAGACTATATCGCCTTGGTGGACGGAGAAAGTCTTGAAGAACTTCAGACCCCGCGAGAGAGCGCGCGAATTATTTCGGCTATCTGGATTGGGAAAACCCGCCTGATTGATAACGTGAAGTTGGCCTGATATTTAATCGCCGCTTTTGATTTCTTGAATGACTTTTTGGATGTCTTTGCGGTTATCCGCCGCTTCCCCGGGATCGGCGGGATTTTTCACCGATAGCGCTTGATTGAGAACTTCGAGGGCCTTCGTGTTTTCTTTCGCGTCTTGATAGGCTTGCCCCAAGGACAAGAGATTGACCAAATCGTTGGGCTCCATTTGCCGGGCTTTCTTAAATTCCGCGATGGCTTTGGGAATGCTTCCGCCCACGAATCGCGGAAGTTCCCTATAGATTTCCCCTAAGACATGGATTGCGGGCTCGTAGTGGGGGTCGAGACTCAAGGCTTCCCGCATTTGACGGCGAAGCGGCTCCAGCAAAAACAAAGAGCGCAAGATTCCGCGCGTCTGGCCGATTCTGCCGAGAGTGACCCCCAGCCAATAATGGGCATCGGGAATTTTTGGGTTAATCTTAATTGACTCTTCAAGGGTTTTTCGCGCTTTTTCAAAAAAATCAAGTTTTTCTTTCGATTTCGTTTGATTTTCTCCGATGCGCTCTAAATCCCGTCCTTTTCGCCATAAAAGAGGGACATTTTTAGGGTCCTTTGAGAGTCCGGACTCGATGAGTTTTAAGCTCTCGGAGAGGTTGTTTTTTTGGTCGCGGTGGAAATAAAGAAAATCAATCCTAGAAATAAGCGCCGCGTCTTGATTTAAAGGCGCGGCGCTTAAAGGAGCCCGGGCGAAAAAAAATCCAAAGCTTACAGATCGGA
>JAKAQV010000039.1 GCA_021819565.1 bacterium
CCACGAGTCTTGAGGTTTATACTCAATGTCCGTTTCGTTTTTTCGCCGCGCGGGTTTTAGAGCTTTCGGAAGACGAGAAAAACAGCAAGGATGAGATTTCTCCCCAGATGATCGGCCAAATCTATCATGATATTCTTAGGCGGTTTTATTCTTCTTGGTCTCATTTTCCCAATCCGGTTTTAGAAGGGAAAAAACCATATGATGATTTGTTAGACCGGGCCATTGAAGAGTCTTTTTCCGAATATGACGAAAACCGGCTCGGGGTGTATCCTCTTTTGTGGCTGTCGGTTAAAAACAATATCAGCGAGCGTTTGAGAAAATTAGTCGAGTTGGACATTCGCAGGCTCAGACAAGAGAAAATGCGCCCTTTTGAGTTGGAAAAAGAATTCCGCGCCGATATCCCCCATTCTGTGGGTTACCAAATACGCGGAAGGCTTGATCGAATTGACGAGAGTTTAGACGGAAACATGCTTGAGATCATTGATTACAAGAAGAGTTGGAAAAAAGGCGATCCCAAAAAACTGGTTTTAGGCGGAGAATTTTTTCAGATTCCGTTTTATCTTGAGCTTTTGTCCCATGCTTATCCCGGTAAAGAGATTAAAGGCGCTTCTCTCTATGAACTGGAGGGAGGTCAAGATGAAATTTCGGCCTATCCTTATTCTTTTTCCGATTGGCAAAATCAGCGCGAGCTCTTTTTAAAGAATCTCTCCAAAATTTTAAACTCAATTGAGCGCGGATATTTTCCCATTAACCCGGACGATGAAAGCGAATATGGTCATTGCCGGTATTGCCGCTTTCCAAACCTTTGCCGAAAAAAGCACTCGCCTTCCAGAAGGCGAGGCCAGGAGTTCTTAAAAGAAGCGTTCGCGGAGAAACAAACGTGAGTTTTTTTAGTTATCGCGGGAAAAGCTTGAGCGTTGGGAGGGTGCCGCTCGCCTCTTTGGCCCAAAAATTTAAAACCCCGCTTTACGTTTATTCCCAGGCTTCGCTGATGGATCAATACTTAAGCCTTAAGAATTCGTTTTCCGGCCGCCCGCTACTCATCTGTTACGCGCTCAAGGCCAATTCTAATTTTTCTCTCTGCCGGGTTTTTAAAGAGCTGGGCGCCGGGGCGGAAGTGGTCTCGGGCGGAGAATTGCGCCAGGCCCTTCGCATCGGTTTTTCGCCTTCAAAAATTTTATTTTCCGGAGTCGGGAAAACCCGGGATGAGATTCGTTTTGGAATTAAACAAAAGATTTTGGCCTTCAATGTCGAATCTTTTGAGGAATTAAAGGCTTTGGGGGAAGTCTCCGCTCAAATGCGGCTAAAGGCTTCCGTTTCGGTGCGGATTAATTTTCCCATTAAAGCCAAGACCCATCCCCATACGGTGACCTCCGGAAACTTGTCCAAATTTGGAGTTAATCAAAAAGAGGCCTTCTTGATGTATGAATGGGCGAGGAAAGCGAAATGGTTAAAGATTGCGGGACTTCACTGCCATTTAGGCTCGCAGGTTTTTTCTTCCAAGCCCTACGTCCAAGCCGCTTCTCTTGCGAAAAATTTTATCCGTCAATTGGCGATGCGAAAAATTTCTCTTTCCTTTGTCGATATGGGAGGCGGGTTTGGAGTGGGAGATGAGACAATCGACTTTTCAGGCATTGCCGGCGCCTATTCTCAGGAATTTAAAGAGTGGCCGGCTTTGGGCTTGGTTCTTGAGCCGGGGCGTTTTTTGGTCGCCGAAAGCGGAATTCTTCTAACCCGCATTGTCCATGTCAAGGCGGGGGGTAAACGCAAATTCTTGATTGTGGATGCGGGAATGAACGACTTTTTGCGCCCCGCGCTTTACGGGGCGCGCCATCCCGTCGTTTCTCTTGAGAAAAAAACCGGCAAGGCCGAGATTTTTGACGTCGCGGGGCCGGTCTGCGAGTCCGCCGATTTTTTCGCGAGAGATTTAAGCCTTTGCGCGCCCAAGTCCGGGGAATTCTTGGGGATTTTAAACGCGGGAGCCTACGGGTTTTCGATGAGCTCCCAATACAATTTCCGCCCGCGCGCCTCTGAAGTTCTGGTTGATGGCAAAACCGCGCGGCTTATCCGCCGCCGCGAGACCTTTGCGGATTTAATCCGCTCGGAAGCGTAAAGCCAAAAGCGAAAGCGCCAAAAAATGGTGCGCTCGCCGGGAATCGAACCTGGATACCAAGCTTCGCAGGCTTGGACACTATCCGTTGTGTTACGAGCGCGTAAAATACTCCGACGCGCTATTTTATCTATTTTCAGCCTTTCGATTCCAGAAAAAATTTTTGCCGCGAGAAAATTAACCCGCATCGGCTTACGCTCTTTAGGCGGCTTGGGAGTGCTATGATTGATGGATGGAGATCGCGAGTCAATGGGATGAGATTTCGGCGCGCTTGGCTAGGCTGGGCGTCTTGGAGAAGGATTTAGCCGAGAGTTTTTCGCGCTCGGGCGGAAAGGGCGGGCAAAACGTCAATAAAGTCGAGACCTCTGTCACATTGATTCACCGTCCGAGCGGAATCATCGTGCGCTGCCAGGAATCCCGCTCTCAGGCGCAAAACCGTTTTTTGGCGAGATTGCGGCTGCTTGAAAAGCTGGAAAGCCGCTTGCGCGCGGAGAAGGCGCGAGAGAAAAGCGAGCTTGAAAGAGCCCGTCGCCAAAAGCGCGGAAGGTCCAAAGCCTCAAAGGCGCGAATATTAAAAGACAAACTCCACCGCTCCGGCGTCAAAAAATTTCGCGCTCGGGTGCGCTCCGAAGATTGAGACCTCGGTAAACCGCGGAGGTGGTCAAAATCGAGATGATGATGCTGCCCGCGATATCAATCGGATGATGAACCCCGACATAGACTCTTGAAAAACCGACCAGCAGGGTCAAAATCCAAGCGGCGGCCGATAGTTTTTTTGAAAAGGGAAAGGCCCATGATGAGATTGCGGCCCCCAATAGGGCATGATCGGACGGAAAGCCGTTATCGGGATCGTGCGGAATCAAGGGCGCAAAATGGCCCACGACGAAGGGCCTTGGATCGTAATAAAAAATCGCGATAAGGCGCGCGATGAGCAAAATGAGCGGACAGGCGACGGCGGCGAGGGTCAGCATTTTCCTCTGAGTGGGTCGCGGCTGCCGCAGAAAGTAAATCAGCGCGATGCCTACGATGATCACGAGCAAATATTTCGCGCCAAAAATGGCGAGAGCTTTGGCGGGTGTCATAGCGTTTTTACCCTGTGTTCCCAGTAAAGGAGCGCGACAATCGCTAGGTCTAAGGCAAAGAAGCACGCCATCGGCAGGGAATGAGCGTAGCTCAGACGATAAGCTTCATAGGCCATGAAGAGGCTAAAGAAACCCATCGCCCAGGGATAGACCCAGGTCCGTCCTTTCAGTAAGTTAATGGCGAGCGCCACTTTCAAAAGTCCATGAATCAAAAGGTAGGCTACCGCGAACAACTTGACGTCGCTGGTGAGATGCCCGACAAGTAAACGAAGATGATTGGCCACGAAATCTTTTGGATCTTCGGTCAATTCATGCTGGGTCAAGGCGATGACCATCTGGTTGAGCGTTCCTCGATTGAAGATCGCTAAGAGAATTCCGCCCGCTGTTTCAAGAACTCCGTCCACTGCCTTGAGCGCTAAGCTAACGCGAAACAAACGGCGGAGGAAATTCGATGTATTTCGGCTCGGCATATAAAATAAGACGCTACTTAATTTAACAATTTAACGGGGGCGTGTACCTAACGTTTTTAATGATGGAATTTTTTTCAGAATGCTATAATAGATATCTAAATCTATGCTAGCGCTACTTAGCCTTGAAGATTCCATCGAGAGAGTTCGCCTCGGAATGGAGAGCCGCGCGCGCAGGCTTTCCGGGCGCGTGGGGGAGACCCTGGCCGGTTACGTGGGCCGCCCGGGGAAAATGCTGAGAGCCCGCTTTTGCCTTCTTTTGGCCAGAGCCTTGGGGGTTGACGAAAAAAAAGCGGAGGCGGCTTCCCGCGCGATGGAGTTTGTTCACAACGCCTCTCTTTTGCATGATGATTGCGTGGATAAGGCCGACACCCGCCGCGGCGTGGCCACGCCGAACGCTCTTTTTGGAAATACGGTCGCGCTTTTGCTGGGCGATCTCGCTTTTTCTCAAGGCCTTGAAGAGGCCATCGATATTTCTCCAAGAGCCCCGGAACATCTGGTGACGACGGTTCGGGAAATGGCGGCCGGAGAGCTTCAGGAAGAATTTCTAAAAGGAAGTGTCGAGGTCTCCGTAGACGCTTATTTGGGAATCGCCGCTCGAAAAACCGGCGCCTTGTTTGAGTGGTGCGGCAAGGTTCTCTCCGAAATAAGCCCCTTTCCCCATGAGTCCTCCGATCCGCCGCGGCTCGCTTTATCGGCGGGAATCTTGCTTCAAATTGTCGACGACATCCATGATTTTCTTTTAACCGAGGAAGTCTCGGGAAAACCCGCGGCCCAGGATTTGATGAATCGCCGTCTGACATTGCCCTGCATTTTGGCCCTTCAAAACCCGAAAACCCGCGGAAACTTTTTGGATTTATGGCGCCGCGGCGAAACCGACTCAAACGCGGTCAAAGAGGCGATTTCTTTCGTTAAGAAGGAGGGTTTCTTAGATGAAGCGCGCGTTAAAGGGCGCGAGATCGTCGATTCGATGAAAGCCCTGTGTTTGGGTCTGCCGCTTAAAGACGAGGCCAAAGATCTGTCTTTCTTTATTGAAGTCATGGCCAAGAGAGAATTTTAATGTCTTATCAATCCTTGATTAAAAAAGCCTGGAAGTCGGGAGATTTTGCCGTATCGGAAAAAGAAGCGAACTCTAAAGACGCAGTCAACGTTCAAAGCCGCGAAAACGTGCGGCGCGAACTTGAGGACATCATTGAAAGAGAAGCGGCGGACGCGTCCGCGTGTTTGGCCGCATCCAAGGGAGGAGTTATGAAATTAGCGCCATTTGTGAAATTTAGAGAGGAAAAATTCGGGGCGGTTTTGTTTGAGACCCGGTCCGAAAAGGTTTATACCTTAAGCCCCACAGGCGCGGCGGTGGTTCGCGAAATCGTCGCCGGAGCCGATTCCGCGTCCTTATTCGGGAAACTGAAGGAAAAATACGAGGATCCGACCGGAAATATGGAAAAAGAGGCCGCCGGGTTTTTAACCGATCTCAAAGGCAAGGGCCTCATCGTCGAATAATGGCTTCTCCCGCTCAAGTTAAAGAAGCGGAAGAAGCGGTTTCTTCCGAAGATTTAGGCGCGCCTCTTTATGTCGCCTGGCAGATCACCAATGAGTGCAATCTCGCCTGCCTTCACTGCATCGAAGAATCCGGGCCGGGAAAAGCCTTTAAAGACGAATTGACGAAAGACGAGGCTTTTTCGATTATCGATCAGCTAATCGAAGGACAGGTGCCCTACGTCTCTTTTTCCGGCGGCGAGCCGATGGTTCACCCGCATTTTTTCGAGATGGTCGAAAGAATCATTAAGGGCGGGGTGGGGCTGAAAATCGAGACCAACGGGCATTATTTGACGCCTGAAAATTGCCGGCGGCTTAAGACCCTAGGAGTCAAGGCCGTCCAGGTTTCATTAGACGGGGCAAACCCCGCGTCTTTTAACAAGATGCGGATTCACGGGCGTTTTGAATCGGCGACCGAGGGAATTAAAAATCTAGGCCTTGCGGGCGTGCCGATTGAAATCAACTTTGTCCCGGCGAAATTCAACATCAAGGAAATTTCCGATGTCGTGGACTTGGCGTATCAACTGGGGGCTTACAGCTTCTATACCGGCAAAATCATGTACACCGGCAACGCGGTCAGGACTTGGAAGATGACCGCTCCCGATGAAGCCGATTACCCGGAGTTTTTTGACGCCTTGCGCGCCAAAGCCAAGGAATATGAAGGGCGAATGAGAGTTTATTTCCATGAAATGGGCCTTTTGGAAGAGCTCAAATATCGCCTTGAAAATCCAGCGGCGCTTTTCATTATTTTGCCCAATGGCAAGGTCAAACTCATTAACGCCCTTCCTTTTGTCTGCGGAAACTTGCGCGATGAGTCCTTGGGCCGGGTCTGGAAGCATTTTCAGGAAGCCTGGAAAAACCCCAAGGTCTACGGCTTTGTCCAGGAGTTGGAAAAAGATCCGACGGTGGTTTCAAAACTCCATAAATGGGTCGAGGTTTAATGGCGGCGGAAACGCCTATCGCGAAGTGCCCCGGCGTCCCCGGTGTCTTAGACGCGCCTTTTCGCGTCTTTTCACTGATTCGCTATCGTTTCTTTCTCTATGCGGGGCTGCTTCCCTATCTTTTAGGCTCGGCCTGGGCCTATGGAGTGGAAAAAACTTTTTCGCCGCATCTTTTCTCCTTGGGGCTTTTTGGAATTTTCCTGTCTGTCGTGGGGGTTGAGTCTTTTAACGAATATTTCGACGCCCGGATGGGCACCGATCGCGTGTTTAACCCCTCCGATGATGAATATATTCCGGAGTGGATGCTGTGGCTGGGAATTTTCTCCTTTGCGGTCGCGGCCGCGGTGGGGTTTTACCTGGCGAAATTTGGCGGATGGCCCGTCATCCTTTACACCTTGCTCGGGGGACTGGCCGCTCTTTTTTATGTCGGTCCGCCCATTCGATGGGTTTACCGCGGCATGGGGGAACTGATGATTGGCCTATCCTACGGGCCTTGGATGACCTTGGGAAGCTTGGCGCTTTATACCCGGCGATTTTCTTGGGGAGCGCTTTTGGCTTCCTTGGTTCCCGGGCTTTTGATTATGTCCTTGGCGGTCGTCAACGCGATTCCCGATTTTTATCAAGACCGTTTGGTGGGAAAGCGGAACCTCGTCGTGAGATTGGGGAGAAAAAACGGGGTTTTCTTATACTTGGGATTGTCCGCCTTGGGCCTTCTGGTTGCGATCGTGGGAGCGGCGGCGGGAGTTTTTCCCAAAGCGGCTTTTTTCGCGGCCTTTTCTGGGCTTCCATTTTGGATACTGAGCGCCAAGACGGCTTTAAACGCCTGGGACAGCCCGCGCCTCTTTATTCCGGCGATTAAAAATATCGTTTTGTGCTATCTCGTTTCAACCTCGGTTTTTACCTTGACTCTCCTGATCTCTAAATGAAAACATCCGATCTTTCGGCGCCGAGTTTTATCGCCTGGCAGGTGACGAGAGACTGCAATCTTGCCTGCCTGCATTGCTGTACCGATTCCGCTCCGGGAAGGCCTTTTCTCCATGAGCTTTCCCGCGGCGAGGCGTTAAACATCGCGGGCCAAATTGTAAAAGCCCAAGTGCCGTATCTTCTCTTGGCGGGGGGCGAGCCTCTGATTGTTCCGCATTTTTTCGAGCTGGCCGAATTTTTGGGGCAAGGTGGGGTTTATCTTAAAGTCGAGACCAATGGCCAAATTTTCGGAGAAAAAGAAGCGGAAAGGCTTTCTCATTTGCCGATCCGGTCTCTTCAGATTTCAATTGACGGCGCCACCCAGGCCGTTTATTCTAAAATGCGCCCCGGCGCTTTTTTGGAGAAAACCCTTTCGGCCTGCCGCGCGGCGCGGAAATTTAATCTTCCGCTTGAAATTACTTTCGCGCCGACCAGAATCAATGTTTCTGAAGCCGCGGCGGTCATTGATTTGGCGGCTAGTCTCGGGGCTTTTCGCTTAAACACCGGCAGTTTGATGCGGCTTGGAACCGCGGCCAAACTCTGGGAAAAACTCAACCTCTCTTTTGCGGAATACGAAAAATTTTATAATTTGCTTGAGATGAAAGAAAAAGAGTTTTCTGGAAAGATGGAGATTTTGTTTAGGCCTTTTTCGATTCAAGAGGACTTAACGGCCAAGAAAGTATCTTCTCCCGCCACCATTTTGATTTTGCCGGATGGCCGCGTTCGGGTGTCCGCCTTTTTGCCCTATACCTGCGCTGATTTGAGAAAAGAAACTTTAATCCAAGCGTGGGAGAAGTGTCAAAAGGCTTACCAAAATCCTAAGATATCTTCAGGTTTTGAGGAAATTCTTAAAGACGATTCCGTTTTGGCCGCCGCCAATCAGCTGCGGCCTTTGGAAACGTCCGATTTGCCGGCTATGGTCTAGTCGGCACGAAGGAGACAGAATGAACGACCAAAAAAACGTGAGCGAAGGGGCGAAAGCCTCAAAAAAACTCGTCTGGGAAACTCCCAAAATGGAAGAGGTTTCCGAGCGGGTGATGGCGCAGCCCTACATTCGGTTCACGTGACTCACGAGAGGGGGGCGCGGATCGTCGATTATAGCGCTCCCCTCTTTCTTGCTTGGCAGCTGACTAACCGCTGCACCTCTTTTTGCCTTCACTGTTGCGAAGAATCTGGTCCGGATAAGGCGTGGAAAAAAGAGCTCTCCAAAGAAGAAGCCCTGTCTTTATCCCGCCAGATCGTCGAATTGGGAATTCCATATGTCGCTTTTGGAGGCGGAGAGCCTCTTTTTGTCGAACACGCTTGGGATGTTTTTGAAGTTTTAAGCCGCGGCGGCGCGCAAATTAAAATCGAGACCAATGGGCTTGCCATTGATTCAGCGGCGATTGAACGCTTGAAGCGCTTGGGAATTTCCTCCATTCAAATTAGCGTCGACGGTTCGACTCCGGAAATTCATGAGCGCGTCAGGCCCAGCGGCTCCTGGAAAAAAGCCGTGGATGCTCTTAAGGCCTTGTCTCAAGCGGGACTCGAGCCGGAATTTGTTTTCGTTCCGAATCGATTGAATTTAGAGGACGCGGTCTCCGCTTATGAATTGGCTCATTCATTGGGCGCGCGCCTGTTTGTCACCGGCCCCATGATGCGCTTGGGCCGGGCCGCGGCGGCCTGGGATCGCTTGTCGGTTTCAGATGAGGCGTGGAAAAAAACCCTCAAAAAAATTAAAGAGCGGGCCGAGACTCTCGGCAATAAGGTTAAAATTTCAGCTTATCCTTGGGATATTCGCCGTGAAGCGGTGGTGAGACTTCAAAACCCGCAATCCATGGTCTTGGTCGTTCCCGACGGCAAGGTTAAACTCCTCAACGCCCTTCCTTTCTATGCGGCGGATCTTAAGAAAGAAGAACTAAAATCCGCTTGGGACAAGGTGGTCAAGGCTTGGGAGTCGCCCATCGTCAAAAAGTTTATAGATCGGATGCAGGAAAACCCCGAGCTTTTACTTCATGCCAATGAGTGCTGGGATTCTTGGGATGAGTCAAAGCAGTTCGATCAAAGATGATCAAAAAGACAAACAAAGGTCAGTTCTTCCCATTTTCGCCTTTCTGTTTCTTCCCGTTACTTTCCGTTTTGCTTCTTTTCTTGCCGCGTTCTTCTTTCGCCGGACTGAACTCTCAATTTTTCCGCGCCGTATCCAGAGGGGATCTTTCCAAAGTCAAAAGCCTCATTGATCAGGGCGCCGATATCAACGCGGTTGACAAGGCCGGAGACACGGCCTTAATGGAAATCGCCTCCAACGGCCATGCCGATATGCCGCAGCTTTGGAATGACAGCGGTTTTATCCGGCCCGATTTTCTTTTTCCGAAATTTCATGTAATGCCTGTTCGCCATTTATCTTCCCCGATTTCCCAAAAACAGATGGAGGTCGCGCATTTTTTAATCCTTAATGGAGCGGACCTCAACGCCAAAAACATCTATGGCCGCACGGCCCTGATGCTGGCCGCGAAATATGGGCAGGCGGGTTTAGTCGAGCTTTTGCTCAACCATGGGGCCGATGTCGATGCGAGCGATGAAAATGGACGGACCGCTCTCGATTATGCCTATCAGACCGAACACCAGCAGGTGGCGGCGCTTATTGAGGATTACCGGCGTCATCCCCCGTCTCCAGGTATTCGAGAGGACGCCGAGCGTTTATCCAACAAACAGAATTTGACGCGGGAAGACGTCTCTAAAATCGCTTTGAAAGCCGCGCAATCCGCCCAAAATTCAACCCAGGCCGATATCGCGCGGCGTTTGGATGTTCTCGCCAAGGAAATAGAAAGCCTTAAAAAACAATCGAAGCTCGCGAAAAAAACAAAAGCGATTAAAAGCGACGTGGACGCGCCTAGTTTTGAGGAGCCGCCCCGGCGAGATGATTTTGCGATTGTGGTGGGAGTCGAGAAATACGCCGGCAAGTTGCCGCATTCCGAATTTTCTCAAAGAGACGCGCTGACCGTCAAAAAATATATGCTTGCCTTGGGCGTGCCTGCGCGCCATATCCGCTTTCTGCTCAATGAAACGGCGACCAAAAGCGATTTGGCGGCTTATTTGGAGGACTGGCTGCCCAAAAACGTGGGAACAAAATCCCGCGTCTTTTTTTATTTTTCAGGGCATGGCGCGCCTAATCCGGATACGGGACAGGCCTACCTGGTTCCCTTTGACGGGGATCCGGAGTTTTTAGAAAAGACCGCCTATCCGTTAAAAAGGCTCTATGCCGATTTTTTGAAGATTCACGCCAAGCGAATCATCGTCGTTTTAGACTCTTGTTTTTCCGGCGCTGGCGCGCGCTCAATTATCCGTCTGGGAATACGCCCGTTGTCGACTCGCGTTCGCCCGGGCTTTGTCCCTGGAAACGGCCAAATCGCGGTTTTGACCGCCGCGCGCGACGATCAAACGGCCGAGGTCATCAAAAGCCAAGGCCACGGGCTTTTGACCTATTATTTCTTGCGCGGACTCAACGGAAAGGCGTTGAGCGGCAAAAAAAACGTGACCTTAGGGTCGCTTTACGATTATTTAGAGCCGGAAGTTGAAAATGTGGCGGAGTTGGACAATCATTCTCAAAATCCTCAGCTTCTTCCGCGCTCGGAACTCTCCAAGATTCTCCCTATTGTCTTGCGGTAGCGTCAAATTCCTAGCGATAGCCTCGAATTCGGTATTTTCAAAATTTACCGTGTTTTTTTCTTCCCAATTGACAAACGCTCAAACTCAGCGCATAATGATTTTATGCGAAAATGGGCGTTCATCCTGATATTAGTGGTTTTTGCGGGAGGAGTTTTCATCTTTTCATCGCGGGCGCAACAGTTTCCAACTCTCAATGGGAATGTCTCCGGATATCAGTCGGATAACACCGCGGTCGATTTCTCGCGGCTTAAGAATAATTTTACCCATAACGACGAGGTGAAATCCGTATCCGGAAATGAGTTTGAGGTTTCACAGCCCTCCGTTCGCGCGCCGACGGTCCACTCGGCCTTTCAGGGACAAATTCCTTCGGAATATAGCGAAAATCCCAATGGGGATAACCCCCAGAATGTCTCGCCAGGGGCTTCCTGTTCTATTGAGCGCTGCGTTGAGTGGAATTCAAAACTTTGCGTTCGAAATGGCGTCATTCATTGCGAGGCCGCTTACGCGTCGCTTGCTCAAGAGGAGTTAAAACGAAATTGCAAGCCCCAATGCCGCGCCCGATGTTTGAAACGGAAAAATTTTTATTTTTCGCGAAGGTCTTGTCAAAAAAGTTGTCTTAGACGCTGTCTTCAAAAGGATGATTCTTATCAAAAGTCACTGGGCCTTGAGAGAAGATGCGAAAAGCATGTCCAAAAAAACCAAGAGCTTCAACAAGAATGTTTTTATCAGGCCCGCTATGGCTGTAAAGAAGGAACCGCTTCGTGTTCCTAGGATTTTTTTAAACGAAAAAGATAGAGGGCGTTTGTGTAGTCTAATTTCGGAAAAGCCGTCTCCGGAATAAACTGCGGCGGCGCGTTCGCGCGTAAGACCGGCGCTTTCCCAACGGGCAAATAACGGGCTTTGAGAAAATTTTGAATCTGGTCTCTAAAATAAAGTCCCAAAGCCGATCCGATGACTTGGGAGCCCGCGATGTCGGAATAAACAATTAATTCCGGAGGGGATTTCTCAAGTCTGGACAACTCTTCCGATATCTGGGATTTATTCTTGGGGAATAAGGTCAGAGGATAAGAAGTGATGTAGGGGGTTGCGGCCTTGCGCCCGCTATAAATATAAATTTCAGGCTCGGAACCGAAGATGTAGATTTTTTGCGAGGGGCTCGTCTCTTTTCTGATTTCCTGGGCGATGAGTTTCGATTCAAAAAGGGGATTGGGGTAGAGAAGGGTTTTTGAAAGCTCAAGAGGAGTTTCGTCAAAATAAGCGCGGCTTTGAATCAAAACCGGATAGAGGCAAAACGCGAAAATTAAAATTCCCACAGAACGCGAAGAGAGGCGATATTTTTCGCGAAGGCACTCAAGGCCCTGGGCCGCTAAGACAGCCAGCGGAGGATAGACCGTAAAAAAATAGTGGGGAAATAAAAAAAGCCCGGTCATGGCCCCCATAAAACTCGTTCCCAGCCAAAGGGTCGCTAAAACCCCGAAGCGGTTTTCTTCGCTTATTTTTAAAACGCTTAAGCCGTAGAGACAAAGCGCCCATATCGTCGAGTTGGGGATCACTGCTTTCGTTAGATACCAGCCGCCCCACCAGATTAAAACGTGCTGGACGATGGAATTCCATCCCAGCTTTGAGATGACCGCGATGTATCTTCCGTTGTTGAAAAAGGCTTCTTGCGCGAAGGCTCTTAAATCTCCTCTGGCAAAAAAATAAAAAGCGCAAACGGCCGGGACTAAAAGGGTTCCCAGCAGAAAAGAGCTTATCTGGATAAAAGTTCGCGGGCGGGTTTCGCGCTTAAGAGCCCAAAAGGGGATGAGACCCAAGACAAACCAGAAGGCGGTTTGTTTGGTCATGAGGGCCAGGCCGCAAAAAAAGCCGGAGATAAGCGGCCATAAAAGATTCCGGGGATTTTTCCAGAATTGAAGCAAAGCCCAAATCGAGACCGCGTTAAACAAGATCAAAAACATTTCGCAATTAGCCGAAAATAAATCGGCCAAGGGAGTCGAGCTGAGAATGACGAAAAAACTTGGGGCCGCCAATCGGGAGAGAAGGCTAAAACTTTCAGGGGTGATGAAAAAAAGAAAAAAGAGGGTTAGACATGAGAAAATAAAGCTGAGAATTCTAGGGGCAAGGGGATTCGAGGAAAATTGATAGGCCCATCGGTAGAGAAAGAAAATGAGCGGAGGCTTTTGATTGTAAGCGTCTAAATAGGGCAGTCCTTGTCCGGAGAGTAGGCGAGCTTCATAGGCGTATTCCCCTTCGTCGCTGATGAGCGGAATAGAGAGTTGATTTTTCTTTAAGATAAATAAAACGGAGGGCAAGACGATGAAAAGAAAAAGCG
>JAKAQV010000040.1 GCA_021819565.1 bacterium
TGGGAAGGAGAAATTTATGCCGACCGCCGCCATGGATTACAAAGTCAAAGATATCACTCTTGCCGATTGGGGAAGAAAGGAAATCGCTTTAGCCGAAGCGGAAATGCCAGGGCTGATGTCTTTAAGGGCGGAATATCGCGGCAAAAAACCGCTCAAAGGGGCACGAATCGCCGGATGCCTCCATATGACCATTGAAACGGCTGTCTTAATTGAAACCCTGATTCAATTGGGGGCGGAAGTCCGCTGGAGTTCTTGCAATATTTTCTCGACTCAAGATCATGCCGCCGCGGCGATTGCCCAAGCGGGAATTCCCGTTTTTGCCTGGAAGGGAGAAACTCTTGAGGAATATGATTGGTGCATTGAGCAAACTCTCCAATTTGAAGGCGGACTCGGCCCCAATCTTCTGCTCGATGACGGCGGCGACCTGACAAACATTATTCACGACAAGTATCCCCATCTCTTAAAAGATATCGCCGGCTTGTCGGAAGAGACCACGACCGGGGTTCATCGCCTGTATCAACGGGAGGCCCAAGGAAAACTCAAGGTTCCGGCCATTAACGTCAATGATTCCTGCACCAAGTCTAAATTCGACAATCTCTACGGCTGCAGAGAATCGCTTTTGGACGGCATTAAACGCGCCACCGATGTCATGATCGCGGGGAAAATCGCGGTCGTCTGCGGATATGGAGATGTCGGCAAAGGCTGCGCGCAATCGTTTAAAGGAATGGGGGCCCGAGTTCTAGTGACCGAAATCGATCCTATTACCGCTCTCCAAGCCTCCATGGAAGGCTTTTCCGTCATCACGATGGATGAAGCCGCTCCCATCGGAGATATTTTCGTGACCGCCACCGGTTGCTGCGATGTCATCACTAAAAAGCATATGGACGCGATGAAATCCCACGCGATCGTCTGCAATATCGGGCACTTCGACCTTGAAATTGATGTCGCTTCTTTAATGAACGACAAAAAACTCAAAAGAACGACGGTCAAGCCGCAGGTCGATCAATTCACCTGGCCGGATGGAAAAGTTTTGATCGTCCTGGCCGAAGGACGCTTAGTGAACCTTGGATGCGCCTCGGGGCACCCCTCCTTTGTGATGAGCATCTCGTTTTCCAACCAAGTTCTCGCCCAGATCGAATTATGGTCCAATCGCGAGAATAAGAAATACGAAAACAAGGTCTATACCCTGCCCAAACTGCTCGATGAGAGAGTGGCGCGAATCCATTTAGATAAGCTCGGAGCTCATCTGACGCAACTCAATCAAAAACAGGCGGAATATCTAGGAATTAACCCCAAAGGACCTTACAAGACCGAGAATTACCGCTACTAGGCCCTTTGTGGAGACCCAACCACAACAGCCAAAAAGAGAAATCAACTACCTCAATCTCTTTTGGCTGACATCCACTCCAACCGCCGCTCTCTTGGGAGCGATATGGTATTTAATCCATTACGGATTTCCATGGGCCAATCTCTTCGTGTTCGCGCTTATGTATTTGGCCACCGGTCTTTCTATCACCGCCGGATACCACCGCTACTATTCCCATCGAAGCTATGAATGCGGCAAACCCCTCCAGCTTTTCTATCTCATTTTTGGCGCGGCGGCGGCCCAAAATTCAGTTCTTAGCTGGGCCTCGGATCACCGCGATCACCACCGGTATGTCGACAGCGAAAAAGATCCCTACAATATCGGAAAAGGTTTTTTCTACGCCCATATGGGGTGGATTTTTTACACCGATCCCTTCGCGGAACAGAGAAAGAAAAACGCCCCGGACTTAACGAAAGATCCTCTTGTTCTCTGGCAAGACCGCTGGTACCCTTTTTTAGTCGTCGCGGTCTCTTTTGGACTGCCGACAATGCTGGGCCTAATCTTGGGACACCCTCTCGGCGGGTTTTTATGGGGCGGCCTTTTTAGAATGGTCGTGGTTCATCATATGACCTTCCTGATTAATTCCGCCGCCCATGTTTGGGGCGGAAAGCCCTATTCAATGAGTAACTCGGCTCGCGACAACTGGCTTTTAGCCCCTTTGACATTCGGCGAGGGTTATCACAATTTTCATCACAAATTTCCGGCGGATTGGAGAAATGGAATTTACTGGCATCAGTTCGATATCACCAAATGGTGGCTGTGGACGACCCAGGCTATCGGTCTATCCAAAAAACTAAGAAGCGTTCCTGAACCGCTGATTCTCAAAGCTCGTCTGGAAGTGGAAATGGAAAAAGCTAAGCAAAAACTGGAAATCTTGCCCACCCCAACGCTCAAAGAAAAAGTTCTGGATTTGCTCGACTCCGGCCATAAGCAATTTTTATTGTCCATGGAAAAATATCAAAAGGCCAAGGATAACTATTCTAGGGCCAAGCGTTATTGGTCAAAGACGATGCGGCAAGAAATCCGCAATGAAATTCTCAAATATTCAAACGAGCTCAATACTTGCAAAAAATCCTGGAGACATGCCATGCGCCTCATCAACGGCCTGTCCTATTCCGGGGCAAAAAATATCGTCATACTAACGACCTTAGCCGACATTTTCAAATCTCATTAAAGATTTCTCCTAAAATTTTGATATCCTTTCTTCATGAAAAAAATATTTCTGTTTTTGTTGGCGTTAATGCCGTTATCTTTGCCGCTATGGTCCTGGGCGGGACCCTTTAATCAATTTTCGTCACTCATCAATTCCCAGGCGCTCAAGCCTTTTGCGCTCGATATCGGAGGAGTTCTTGGAGGCGCGGAATTTGACCCGACAGCGCCGGATGGTTTCCCCGGTTTTTCCCTGGGACTTGTTGGAGTAGCGCAAACCGCCCCCAATTCAAATGACATCGTCCTAAAAAACAGCGGCGCCGGGGCGTTCGGCTTGCCAATGGTTCAGGGAACATTAGGGCTTCCCTTTCATTTAGACGTCGTAGCTCATGGATTTAGCTACGATGGCGCGACGGTTTTAGGTGGAGGCCTTCGCTATGGACTCTTCACTCCATCCCGCCTCCTTTTCTTTTTACCGACGGTCGAGGTTTCCGCGATGGGAGACATGATCAACGACAGCGCCTTTTCGATGACTCATTTATCAGGAGACCTCAGCGCGATCTGGAGACTGCCGATCGTTCAGCCCTTTATCGGCGCGGGCTTTGACGACACTAGAGCGACAATCAACACGGCCCAAATCGCTGGCCTTGATGGGCTCGCGGCAACAGCCACGGGTTCGCGTTTGGCGGCCGGCATCGACATCACCCCTTTCCCCTTTGTGGATCTCAGAGGAGCCTACATGATATTCCATGGCATTTCCGGCTACGAGCTTAACATTGGCGTCGGGTTCTAATCAATCGTTGAGCGAAGTCGGCGGCATAAAGGAACGCTCAACGGCGCTAATCGCGCGCAGAGAAGCCTGGCTGAGAATATCTGGGCTAAATAAATAGCGCTTGCTCGGGTTTGAGGAATCGGTTTTCTTTTTGTCTACATGGAAAAACAAATCGGCGGCCACCCCGTCTCGCGGCGCAAGACGCAACAGAACTTCAACCACCCGGCCATATCCAGAGTAAGACTCAAACCAATGGGAACTGCCGTCCAATATCTTAAGAATCTCTTTTGATTGCTGTTCCGGAGAAGGAATGTTTTTCGCTCTCTTTAAATCAGAAATTAGAAGCTCGACTTCGTGAAATAAAACCCCGGCCTTGGATAAAACCATTTCCGGCCTTTTTCGGGTTGGATCCGGCAAATTCAGTTCGTCCAAGTGTCGGACAAAAGAACGCTTAAAATGCAGGCTGCCATCGGCCGATAATCTTGAATATTTGAGGGCATAGTCAAAGACCGCGCGGTTGCCGCCGGAAAGCGAAAGCTCAAAGGCACGGAGAACAGATTCCGAGGAAGAAGAAATAATTTGATGAATCGCTTTTGGAGTCAAAATCACGCTTAACTCCGCATAGCCTTTATGTTCGGAACCGGAAACAAGATCCTTGAGTTTTTTGGGAATTTCCGCCTCAGGCGGAAAATTTTGAAGAGACCCGATAGAGGCAATCAAAGAATCAATTCGAGACAACTCCTGCTGGATATCTCCCAAGCGCAAAATGCCGGTTTCCCGGTTATAAACTATTAATTGCTCATCCTTATTTTTAGAAGCGTGGCGCGCATTGAGAAAAACAAGGGATTGCACGCTTTGACTCTGATTATGCCTCAACGAAGAGCCCACAATCGGGGGCTTTAAAAATCCCCAATTCGATTGTTTTTGAGACTTATAGGAATAGAACTCAAGACCTCGGGGCGCTGCGATCACATAATGATCGGTGTTCCGCGCGACCGAGCCGCTGTAATTAAAAAGAAACGGAACCGAAAAATTGAGCGTTTTAAGACTCTGTCGATAATGATCAAAACCGGACAAGGATTCGGAAACGCGCAAATGTTCCAAATGCCTTTGCCTTAAAGCGTTGAGGGTTTTTTCGATATCTTTGTTTTCTCGTCCCCTCCAGTCGACCAACAGATTTTTCATCGCTGAAAGAACGCTCAAATCGCCTTTCAAAAGCTTGGCGAGTTCTTCCATCTGTTTTTGATTGGCGGGATCCAAGCGGTATTCGAGTAAAATTTGCCCGCCGCGCTCTTGAGAGACTAAAACCGCAATCTGGGCCGCGAGATAATCATCCACCTCTCGCGTTAAAAGTTTAAGCGCGGGATTCGAGATAAGATTCGGAAGCATGTTCGATAAAAGCGACTCAATTCCCGGAGTTCCAATATCGGTGGCTGGAATCGGCCCTACGACCGCTCCGCCGGAAGCGCTGACGGTCTTAAATTGATCGAAATGGATTTTGAGGCGCAAATCGTGCGAAGATTTTCTAAAAAGAGTCACGGTGGGGTCCGCGGTTTTAGACAAGCCTATCGCGAAATAAGCGGAAAAAGGCGTAAAAGACCCCGGAGTTTCCAGGACCTGGGCCGCGTCCAAAGGCTCAAAAGAAATCTGATAGACCAGCGGAATTTCCCACAATTCCCCCACTTCCATTTTTGAAATTCTCTTGGCATTGAGCGGGAGAACGGTTTTAAAGTCAAGCACGTTGAGAAGGCGTTTGACCTGGCTGCAAGAGTCAGCGGTGTGAAGCGGACGGGTGACAATCGACTGCCCATCGACGGAAACCCCCGCGTAAACCCCTAAAGCCCTCTGAGAAATGCCTGCCGCGCTCTTGACGGCGGTCATCGCATATCCGCTTTGAAATTTAATTTCCAATTGATCGTTGAGAGCAAGACTGCCATCGGGATAGCGGAGAAATTGTCTAGTTCCCGAAAAAGTTCCCCCGACCAACAAACTTCCCGGCCCCAAACCGTTGACAAAGTCTTGACTGAGGGGCACGATGAGAGGGAATCGATCGCACCATTGATCCATTCCCTGATTCTGAAATTGATTCCCAAACTCAATCCGGTCGACGGTCGCCGGGTTATATTTTGAAAAGCCTCCCGCAGGATCCGCCTCAACCCAGCCGGAAGCGGCATAAGAAAAGGGAGCAGAAATCAAAAGAAAAAGGCTCCACAGAATTTGAGCAGATATCTTCATTAAATTAACGCGAGAAAAAAAGCGCGGCTTTATGACCAATCTCCCGGCGCGCAAACTCGATTTTTCGAACGCTCCCTGATCGGCGTAGCAAATCGTTGCAATCTTTCACCAAATCTTGGATATCAATAAAAGGATTAGCAAAAACGCTAATCGAAGTTAAAAGCCCCGCGTCAATAATATAGGCTTGGGGTTCTGGATTAGACGCCGTATGCCCCAACATGACATTGCTGGGGGTTAGATCGACGATGGAAAACCGGCTCTTTAAAAGAGAGTTAAACATCTGCCGCAATAATTTTAACTCCCTAATGCCAAATTTTTTCTCGCCAATGATGTCTCCTAAGGTCGCGCCATGCACCCGCTCTGAAATAATATAGGGAATGCCATTTATGAGACCCGTATCTATCGGGCGCGGAGAAAGATGGGCTTGAGACAATTTCTCAAGATTGGAAAATTCCGGATGTTCATAAAACGCGGTCGCCCCGTAAATCCTGCTGCCGTGAATCACTTTAACGACCCAGTCTTGATTAGCGGGATGCGCAAAAACGCGCCCATAAGAACCGGAACCTATCAGTTGCGCCTGTTGACCGGAAAACCACAACGCTCCCTCCAAATCGTATTTCCACGGCCCCTCTTTTTCTTGAGCGCCGTCAAAAAGAACCCCGCCGCTAACAGGACTTTTAAACGACTCCTGATTGAGGCGAGAAGCGGTTTTCGTCTGAAATACGGATTTTGGGGAATTTTCGACAACTCTCTCAAATGGCACAAAGCCCCGAGCAGGATCGTTGTCTGCTAGATCATGGGGTCTAGCTAAAGGAACCTGAGGACTTAAAAGGCGCTCTTTTCTATGAAAAATTTCGCTTGGGAAAGAAATCTCTTTCGGAGAATTTCCCAGATCGGGCAAAACATCATTGGGTTGGACGGCATTGGAAAAAGAATGTAAATTAATTGGAACCGGCTCTTCAAAGCGCGCGGAAGACTCAAGAGCCCAAACGGGAAACCCCATCCATAACGCGAGAAACCCAATTCCCCATCGGAATTTTCGGAATTTGAAGAGTTTTTCCTTCATCATTATTAGTATAAGCTAAACGCCCATTTTTTCCCTGGGCCTAAAGGCCCAGACTCGCGCCAACAAAAGGCCTAGACCGAGAACGGGAAACACATTTTCAAGCCAGCAACTCGGTTACCGCCCTCAAAATCAGGTAGAATTTACCAATGGAAAGAAACGCCGTTGGCAATTTAATCGGGCTTGGCGATTTGAACGGTTTTTTCGGCCTTGCTTTCGACAATCTGACCGTCCTTTCTTTCCTAGCCGGAATCCTGATTTTTGGATTTCATTTCCCGGAAAACATCGTCTACGGAAGAATGTTTCCGGGAACGGCTTTGGGCGTTCTTTTTGGCGATCTCGTCTATACCTGGATGGCCTTTCGCCTGGCTAAAAAAACTGGAAAGGAATCCGTCACCGCCATGCCCTTGGGCTTGGACACTCCCTCGACTATCGGAATCGCCCTGACGGTTCTCGGCCCGTCTTTTATCGCGCTTAAAAACCAGGGGCTTTCCCCGCAGGCGGCGGCCATTCAAGCCTGGGAAATCGGAATGGCGACCATGATTTCCATTGGAGTTTTAAAGCTCATTCTTTCGTTTTTCGGCGATTGGGTCAGAAAAGCGGTGCCCCAGGCCGGACTTTTGGGATCCTTAGCCGGAATCGGCCTTGCCTTAATTGGATTTGTCCCTTTGGCCGAGGTCTTTGGAATGCCCTTAGTCGGGGTTTTATCCTTGGGGTTGATTCTTTATTCCTTGGTCGCCCACAGAAAACTCCCGTGGAATTTTCCCGGAGTTTTAACCGCGATAGGACTGGGAACTTTTCTTTATTATCTCTTGGCTCCGCATGGGCTTGTGGGAGGCCATTATTCTCCCCCCAGCATCACCTTTCATTTTGGGTTTCCGCTCCCGACACTGGGATTTGTCCATGGTTTTATTCCTTCCCTCCGATATCTGCCAATCGCCCTTCCCTTTGGAATTTTGACCGTCGTCGGGGGAATCAATGTCACTGAAAGCGCAAAAGTCGCGGGCGACAATTTTAACACCCGGGATATTCTTCTAACCGAGGCCGTCGCGACCTTGATTGCCGGAATTTTCGGCGGGGTCGCGCAGTCAACGCCTTATATCGGTCAACCCGCCTATAAGCATATGGGAAGCCGCTATGGATACACACTCCTCACCGGGCTCTTCATAGGACTCGGAGGAATCTTTGGATATTTAGGGGCTATCGTCGAATTAATTCCTCGGGCCGTCATCGCTCCTATTCTCATTTTCGTGGCCTTAGACATCATCTGCCAGGCGTTTCTCTCCTGCCCCGCCCGGCATGCCCCGGCCGTCGCCTTCTCTTATTTTCCCACCGTAGCGCGGCTTTTACAAATTAAAATTTCAAACCCCGATTGGATTAGCCCGGAAAAATTTCAGACTCTTCTCAATGCCGTCGGAAAAGGCTTGCCCGAAGTTCTTGTCATTACGGCCCTTGGAAACGGATTTATCTTGACCGCGATGCTCTGGGGCGCATTCATGGCGGAATTAATTGATGGGAAGCTCAAGCGTTCTTCATTTTATCTCATGCTATTGTCTGTCTTTTCATTTTTTGGAATTGTTCATTCCGCATCCCCGGACGGCTCGATGTATGGGCCTTGGACCTTGGCCTATCCGGCCAATCAAATTCCCTATCAGTTTTCCGCGGCATATGCGCTCTTATCCATAACATTCTTCGCTCTCTCTTTTTCAAAACATTCTAAAGCCGAGGTCTTTAGCCATGCCTAGGCTGATGAGCTTCTTTGGCATTATCGCAATGCTGTTGTTTGCGCGCCTGCTTGGCGGCCGCGGGAAAAAAATTAATTGGGCCGTGGTCGGCTGGGGGGTTTTCCTTCAATTTATTTTCGCACTCCTCATTTTAAAGACCGCAAGCGGACACTGGGTTTTTGCCAAGGTCAACGATTTGGTCACCAGCCTCTTGGCCTTTCAAGAAGAAGGCGGAAAATTTGTCTTTAACGCGCTGTCGATTCCGCCGGGGCAATCCGGTTCTATCGGATTTTTCTTCGCCTTCCAAGTCTTGCCCAGCGTTATTTTTCTTTCTTCGCTGATGTCCGTTTTTTATTATCTGGGAATTATGCAATGGGTAATTTCGCTCATGGCCCATCTCATGAAACGCGCTTTAAAAACCTCGGGCGCGGAAACCCTCAACGCCGCCGCCAACGTCTTTATGGGACAAACAGAGGCCCCGCTTTTAGTCAAACCCTATCTAGAAAACATGACGGAATCCGAGTTATTCTGCGTGATGGTGGCTGGAATGGCGACGATTTCAGGCGGAGTCATGATCGCCTATGTCGGGCTTTTAAAAGCCTACATTCCCGATATCGCCGGCCATCTTTTAGCGGCAAGCGTCTTATCCGCCATTGGCTCATTGGTCATCTCAAAACTGATCATTCCTGAGACCCAAACCCCGGAAACCAGCGGTTTTATTCCAAAACTCAACTCTAACACCGACTCCAATGTCTTGGAAGCGGCGGCAAGCGGAGCCGAGACCGGGCTCAAACTCGCGCTCAACGTTGCGGCCATGCTAATTGCCTTCATGGCGATGCTGGCGATGATTAATGCCGGGCTTCACATTATCTTCGGCTATTTCGGGCGCCCCGACATCGGGCTTGAATTCATCTTGGGCCGAGCCTTGTCTCCGATTGCGTGGATATTGGGAGTTCCCTGGAAAGATTGTAAAACCGTGGGGTTTTTAATGGGGGAAAAGACGATTCTCAATGAATTTGTAGCCTACACCGATATGTCCAAAATCTTGTCTGTTCGCCAAGCCTTGGATATGCGCTCTCAAATCATCGCCGCCTACGCTCTGTGCGGTTTTTCAAATCTTCTCTCTATCGGAATTCAAATCGGAGGAATCGGAGTCTTGGCTCCCAAGCGCAGAAAAGACCTGGCGCGCCTTGGAGTTTATGCTTGGATCGCGGGTTCTTTAACCTGCTTTTTAAGCGCGGCCATCGCAGGACTTCTCATCTAAAATGATCCACTCGCTTATCCATATCGTTCGCGAAATTTATGATGTCAAAGCCTTAATCAGTTGGGGCGGAATTTCGCTGATTTCTCTCATCCTGTTTGCCGAAACCGGCCTTTTTTTCGGTTTCTTTTTGCCCGGAGACTCTCTTTTGGTCACGGCCGGAATTTTCGCGAAAACGGGAGAACTCTCTATTTCTTGGCTTTTAATCGCCGCTTCTATCGCCGCCATCTTAGGAGATCAAATCGGATACGGAATCGGGCTTAAGGCCGGACACAGCCTTTTTCAAAAAGAGGATTCTCTTTTTTTTAAGAAAAAACACTTGCGGCGGGCGCACGATTTTTATGAACAATATGGAGCGAAAACCATCGTTTTGGCCCGTTTTATTCCCATTGTCAGAACTTTCGCCCCCGCGGTCGCCGGAGTGGCTGAAATGCCTTACTCTCGTTTCGTCGCTTACAATATCGTCGGCGGCCTTCTTTGGATTCTCGCCATGGCCGGCGGAGGCTATTCCTTGGCAGGGCTAATCCCCAACATCGGCCGACGCATCCATTTGGTCATTCTGGTCGTCATCTTTATTTCCTTGCTTCCAGGCCTTTTTGAATTTTGGCGAGCCAAAAAAAACGGCACAGTGAGATAAACGATTCTTACGGCCGAGCCTGGGATTGGACTGAAATGGCGAGAACTCCCTCTCCTCCCGCATCTTGACGGTTCCAACTCTTTCGGATATTAGACGAGGAAATAATGAGTCTATTTGCGATTTCCTCGGCGCACAGGGAAACGGCTTTTTTAAGTTCTTGGGAATTTAAGCGTTTGCTCGAAAGAGATGCCGCAACCGAAAAGCCGGGATAATATCTTTGCAGCAACTGGGCGGCTTCTACAATCAGTTCCCGCCCGAAGGGAGAAAACTCAAGAACGGCAGAAGAGGTGGAAAAAAGAACTCCCGCGTCCAAGTCGATAGAAAAAGAGGAAGAATTCTTGAGGCTGAGCCCCGCTATTTTAAAAGGACGGCCGTAGGCGGTATGAATCCTGCCTTGAGAATCGGTGTTTTTGAGAACTCCCATGTAGGTCTCTCCGACTTCGATCCATTTTCCATCCTTGTCTTTCCCGTCAAAGGGTATCCGCTTGGGCACGACTCCGGAACCGGAAAAATGCTGGATTGATTTTCCCTCTCCATCGACCACGTCCATTTCCCAAACTGCCTTCTTGCGCTCGTTTCGATTATCTTCAAAGGCGTGAATGCTTGATAGGATATTTTGCGGGTGAAAAACATGCGCGAAATCTCCCGCCCAAGGCCGGACAATCCAAATCTGGGACGGAATAATAACCCGAGAGCTGACTGAAATCTCTGGCTTAAAGACGTTTGATTTTAGTATTTGAGAAGGAAGACGATTCATCAAAGAACGGTCCGTTTGTTTGAGAATCTTTTCGATTGGCTGGTCTTCCTTGACATCAAAACTCAAGGGTGGTTTGGACAACGGCAAAGGCTTGTTATGCTCGGCTTCGATGAGGACCTCCGGCAACACTCCTTGCCCGCTCGCGGCATTCCCGCCGTTTTGAGAATCCGCCGCGGCAAAGAGAACGCCTCCAAAAAACAAACAAGCTAAAATAGCCGCTCTCATTTATCTTTAATCCAACGTCCCAGTTTCTCCATAAAAATCACCACCTCGAAGGGCTTTGACAAAAAGTCATTGGCGCCGACTTTAAAAGCGTCTTGAATCGTTTCTTCTTCTTTTAAAGCGCTTGTTACGATAATTGAAACATTTTTAAACTCCTCTTGCGAACGCATCCACTGACAAAACTCGATGCCGTTTCCGTCCGGCATCATGATGTCGAGAAGAATCAAGCGCGGGATATTTTCTTCAAGATAGCGCCGGGCGGCGACGGTGTCCGAAGCGGAGAAAGTTTTAAGCTTCATCTGCTTACACATCACTTCGGCCAACTCCCGCATGCCATCGTCATCATCTACGATCAAGACCGCTTCATCTGTTTTTTTCATGTCTTATCCCCTCGGTGACGCACGAAATGGACATTGACAATACTCAGGCGGCTTTTGGCTTGGGAAATGAGTTTTTGAAGATCGTTTTTCGCCTCGCTGGGAAGGCCGCTACTCTCGATTTTATCGCGGCACTGGTTTAAGAGTTCGACTGTTTCCTGAACGTATTGATGATCTCGGTAAATGAGGCGTTTTAAGGTCCGCACGGCCGAGTTGACGTCTTCCAGATAATGGCGGAGAAAGTCGCCTTCCCTGGGAATAATCTCGCATTCCAAATTTCCCTCTACAACGGAAGACAGCGCTTTGCGCGCCCTTGAGAGCGGCCCAATCATCCGATGGGTAAACCATGCGCTCAGCCAAAAATTAATGAGGACCATCGGCAAGAAAGTCATGACAAGAAAAGCGAAGAATTCTAAAATCTGGCGAGCATTCTGCCAATCAAAGGCAAGATGAATAATCCGGCTGAGCCCCCATCCCACGAAAACTCCCTCAACCGTCGCGATAAAAATAAGACCCAGGGTCAGCGGCAATTGAATTTCCGTATCGATAAAATAGCGCCTTCGGCGGTTTAAGGTCAATTGCGAGCTTTCTTGAGCCATGGCTTTATCTCATTTTAATTTGAAATGAAAGGTGATATACCCCCATTCGACCTGATCGCCTTTTTCAAGCGGGGCAAAAAGCATTTTCTTGAGAGTTTTTTTGCACAGTTCATCAAGCCTTTGGTATCCCGAGGTCCTTTCGATAATCATTCGGTCTAAAACCCGCCCCTCGGGCGAAACATAAAAACGGACGATGACATCGGCTTCCACTCCTTGGCTTTTCGCCCAATTGGGATAGCGCGGCGCCGCCGCTTTTAAAATCTTCCGGTCCGCCAAGGGACCGCTAATCTCCATGCCTTTATGATTGACGCTTTTAAGCTTGCCCGGTTTTGTCGCGGCAGGCGCAAGAGAAGCTTGCGGCAAATTCGCTCCCGCGGGATGAACCGCCCCCTCTTTCAAGGAAATTCCTTTATCATAGCCGATGGGCAAGTCTCCGCCGGAAGGCAAGGCGGATCTGCTTGCCGCGTGATAGCTGGAATTTAATTGAATCGCCCCGGGCTGAGAATCTTCCAGCGCCGCGGGTCCCGAGGCCGCCAAATTTTCCTGAGGCAAATCTCGTATTTGATCCGAACTCTTAAAATGCGCCGCTTGATTAAAATGAATTTGCCCTGAAACCTTGACCTTTCCAACCGCCTCTAACGCAATCGGCTTTGAATTTGGCATGTCTTGGGGCGTTTCTTGTGGAACTGCTTGCGGGGAAGAGATATCCGACAAATGCGAATCCGCCGATTTTAAATGAGCGGGCGCAAAGCGAAAATTCATATGAACGGAATTAGCGCTGGTTTTAAGCGTGATACGGGGAGAAGGCAAAGTCTCTTTGGGCGAGTTTAAAGCGGGGCTGGTTTGCATTTCTTCCAACTTGGCTTGGGGCGGGCTTGGAGCGTGAAAGATCGGAA
>JAKAQV010000041.1 GCA_021819565.1 bacterium
CCGCAAACAAGAGCGAAAAGAAAATTCTTTTCATATTGGTCTATTAAGCAAAATAAAAAAGCTCTTTTCCAGTTTTACCGTTTAAACGAGAACGGTCCAGGGCCAAAAGGCCTAGAAGGTCCTAGATTACATTCTGGCCCGGCCGCGCCGCCAGGCCAGGCGAATTTCCATCCAGTGTTCCGCTCCGAAGAATACCAGATAATTGAGAATTCCAAGACCGTAGTATATCCGATCCCCCAAAGAGCCAAATAAGAGCGTCCAGGCGATGACAAAACAGCCGACGGCCCAGACCCATCTCATTTTAATCGGCAAAAAGAAAAACAAAAGAATCTCGACATCGGCGTTGAGCCGGGCAAAGGCGAGAACCAAACTCGTCGTAAAAATTGAATTGGAAAACTCCCGGCCAAGTACAAGAGAAGAAACGATCACCGACAATGCTCCGATTACGCAATAGACAAGAAATTTGAAATCTCCCCATATTTGTTCAAGCCGGTTCATCAACCAATAAAAGAAGATTAGCCAAAACGCCAGCCATAGCGGCCCCATTTCCGGGGGAACGAAGAGAAAAGTGACGGCGCGCCAATACTGCCCGCCCAGAAACGACAGCGGGTCAAAAACGAGGATATCGGGAAATTGCGGTTTAAAGAGGCTGAGAATTCCGATGATGGCGTTCATTCCGGCCAAAAACATTGCCAGACCCGGGATCGATAAAAATCCCAGTTTTCTTTCTAATTGGTCCAGCCATTTGGGTCCCATATCTCTGCGCCATGATATCATTTCTTGGCCGCTTGATAGGTAAGGCCGCGTTAAAAAAAAGCGCTCCTGTGATAAAATAGGCTTAAGAGTCGTTTGAGCTTGGGCCCGGAGGCAGACCATGAACACGCGCCGCAGGACGAGATTTTCCTTCCTGATTTTAGCCCTCTTTTTTTCGCAATCCAAGTTGTGGGCCTGGGGCCCGGTGGGGCATGAGGTCGTGGCTTTAATCGCCGAGTCGCGCTTGAGTCCGGACGCTAAAAATCAAATAGCCGCGATTCTCGGGCCCGACGGGAATTTGGAAGGAGTCGCCAATTGTGCCGATTGGATCAAATACGCCAAACAGGACGTTTCCTGCGGAAATTTTACCTTGCCTCCGATGCCGGAGACGGCAAGCTGGCATTTCGTGGACATTCCTATTAATAGCCAAGATCCCGCGGGTTCGATTGCCTCGGCTTGCGGGCCAGATGGGCAGTGCTCCATTGACCAAATCGAAAGCCATTTGCAAATTCTCTCGGATTCTTCCGCATCTCTTGAACAAAGGCAACAGGCGCTAATGTTTGTGACTCATTTAGTGGGAGATCTTCACCAGCCCTTGCACAACGCGACTGAAATCTTGCCGGATGGAACTTCCGACCGGGGCGGAAATCTAAAAAAAATGAGCTTTGAGTCAGGTGGCAAGGCGACCAATCTCCACGCCTTGTGGGACGATCTCATTGAGCCCGCTTCCGAAGCCAAAGACATGGATCCCGAGAGCCTCGCTCAAACTCTCGAAGGCGAAATTTCCGATCAGGACGCCGCGATTTGGTCTCAGGCCAGTTTGGCTGACATGGCCTTGGAAGGCTATGAAATCGCGCAGAATCAAATTTATCCCGATTATCACGCTCCAGGCGGGGATGTCGTGACCTCCAGCTACGAAGATGAAATGCGCCCCGTTGTCGATGAGCGTCTTGAAAAAGCCGGAGTGCGCTTGGCCGCTCTTTTAAATAAGGCTTTTAAACCCATGCCGGTGCTCGTGCCGAGCCCATCAATTCTTGGTTCTGTCAATCAAAAACTTCCGAAGATAGAGAAGCTCTTCTTCCCGGCCGCGCTAGGATGGAGCCGTCCTTGACAAATCCCCTTTGGGCTGTTATATTTTGACTGTGAAAAGGAAAGCAACGGCGAGTCACAGAAAGTCACAGAAAGTAACAGATGCAACGGAAACAGCCTTTTTCCGTAACTTTCCGTTTCTTTCTGTAACTTCCGTCGCTTTCTGTTTCTCTCTTTTGCTTTCCGTTCCCGCCTTTTCCGCCGGCGGAGCTAAATTCTCTCCCAGAAAAATTTATGATAAAGCCGCTCCGGCGGTGGTCACCGTCATCTGCAGCGGTCCGGAAGGGGGAAACGGCGAATTGGGAAGCGGCAGTTTGATTGCCGAAAACGAGGTTTTGACCAACGCCCATGTCGTCATTCATAAATCGACGGGACGCCCTTGGCCGTTAGTCCGGGTTTATCTTAAACCCAAACATATGACCGGAAATCCGGACAAAGATCTCCATCACGCCATTGTCGCGCGCGTGGCTTTTTATGACCGCACTCTCGATTTAGCCCTTTTAAAGCTTAATCATCCCGCCGTTGGCCGCCCGACATTGTCTTTGGCCAATCCCAACAGCGTTTCGGTCGGCGATCCGGTCGCGGCGATTGGAGACCCCGAGGACGGCGGGCTTTGGACTTTGACGACTGGAATCATCAGCGCGGTCATCGCCAATTTAGGCGGAGTCAAGGGCCGCTATGGGTATCAGACCGATGCCTCCATTAACCGGGGCAATTCCGGCGGGCCGCTTCTCAATTCCAATGCGGATATCGTGGGGATGAACACCATGATGGCAAGACGCGCCCCGGATGGCCTGGCCATTACCGCGGTCAATTTCGCGATTCGTTCGGATGTCATCAGAGCTTGGCTCAATTCCAATGCCGGTATGGATATCGCTTATGCCAATCCAGTCAGCGCCCCTATCAACTCGCCAGAACAACAAGTCGCTCAAAATAATTCTCAGCCGGCACAGGCCAAACAAAATAGCGCAGTTCCTTCTGCATCTAATGAGACGGCCTTGGTCACTAAAAAAATTCCGGTTTCTTCAAAGCCCTCTACTCCAGCTCCCAAAACCGCTCCTCAAGCCCTTCCGGTCCAGCATGTCACGATTACCGAAAGTAAACCCTATAATCGCCGCCGGCTTCTTCTAAAGAAGATGCACGAAATGGATAACCTGGAAGAAGAAATGCATCAGGAATTTCTCCAGCACGCCCAGAACCTCAATCAATAGCCCCGCCTTTTTCTAGGCCTTTTTTCCGGAATAATCTGGGCCTTTTGGCCTATAGGGAATTTTTTAAATCAGGATATAATAGAAATATGAACGCAAAAGAGTCCCCGAAAATTCTAGCGAAGTTAAAGCCAGCTCGGGCGCCGCTTTCAAAAAAACTATTTGTTTATCTCATTGACGATGATCCGCATTTCCGCGAGACTTTTTTGGACGTCATGTCTCTGCGGGGAATCGAGGCTAAAAGTGCGTCTTGCGGAGTGGAAGCCTTAAAGGAACTTCAAATTTCTCGTCCCGCGGTCATCATTGTGGACGTTCGCTTGCCGGATATTCATGGTTTTGATTTATGCCGCCTGATTAGGAGAATGGACGGTTTTCAAACCATCCCTCTGGTTCTTTTGTCGGCTTCTTTCCGCTATAATGATCCGCGCGATCAGGTGGAAGGCCTGTTGGCCGGTGCCTCCATTTTCCTCTCAAAGCCCATTACGATGGAAAATTTGTGGATGGAAATTGATTCTCTCCTCAAACGCGGACGGTAAATTGAGTCCGGTCGACTCCTCAATCCGTTCTTCCCTGATTCCAGGCCAGAAGCTGACGGCTCTCATTAAGGCTTTGGCCACCGAGGGACCTGGGCTGGCGATTCCGGAAGGGAAAACCGGGCCCGTTATTTTTGTCCCTTTCGCGGCGGCAGGCGACCGCGTTCAAATCGAAATTACGGAATTGAAGAAAAATTTCGCCCGCGGAAAACTTTTGAGCGTTCTCTCGCCCGGGCCGGGGCGGGTTCAGCCCGCGTGCGTTCTTCATTTTTCCGAAAGCCGAAGAACCGAGGCCTGCGGCGGGTGCAATTGGCAGCATTTGGATTATGTAACCCAGCTCGTCCAAAAGAGAAATCTCGTCGTCGATACCCTCAAAAAAATCGGCGGGTTTCAAAATCCCCATGTCAAAGAAACCCTCCCTTCTCCGCAAAATTGGAAATACCGCAATAAGGTTCAGATTCCTTTTGGGAAAAGAGAAGGCAAGGTCGTTTGCGGCTTTTACGCGAGCGGGACTCATCATATCGTCGATTTTTCCGATTGTCCGGTGCAGTCGGAAATTTCCGTTCGCATCGCCCTGAGAGTCAAAGCCTTGGCTCAAGAACAGAATTGGCCGATCTACGATGAAGTTTCCGGCGGCGGTTGGCTGAGACATTTATTGATACGTTCTAGTTATGAAGGGAAAGCTTTGGTCGCCTTTGTGACTCGCACGGATTATTTTCCCAAACTCCGCGAGCTTCTTGATTCCTTGATCCGGGAGTTTCCCCAAATTGCGGGAATTCACCAAAACATCCAGCCGCTTAAGACCTCGGTCATCCTGGGACGGAAATGGAAAAAACTTTGGGGTCAGGAATCGCTTGTCGAAAAAATTGGCCCTTTTTTATTTAAGGTCTCGGCGGGTTCTTTTCTTCAGGTCAACACTCCGGCCGCGGAAGTTTTATACCGCTCGGCGGTGGAGGGATTGTCCCAAGGCGGGCGTCCGCCCTTGATTTTGGACCTTTACTGCGGAGTGGGAACGACGAGTTTGTGGGCGTCTCAGGTTTCGGATCGGGTCATTGGAGTCGAGGAAAACCCCCTGGCGGTTAAAGACGCATGGGAGAACGCGCGTTTAAATCAAGTTAAGAAGGTTCGCTTCTTGGCCGGGAAATCCGAATCGGTTTTAGCTCGAATCTCGCGGGAAATGAAAGAAGGCTCATCCGTTTTATGCGATCCGCCTCGGACTGGCCTTGCCCCGCATATCCCCAAGGCTTTAGGGCGCTTGCCGATTGGAAAAATAGTCTATATCTCTTGCGATTTAGGGACTTTTAGCCGCGATGCCGCCCTTTTGTGCCGGCAGGGATTTTCCTTGCGTTCCGTTCAGCCCGTCGATTTGTTTCCGCAAACGGCGCATGTCGAATCCGTCGGGATCTTCGAGCGAAAACGCGGGGCCTAGAACTTCTAGGCCTTTAGGCCCAGGACGCAAGAGCGTTCCTTTGCTATATTAGTAGTAATGAAACAAAGACCAAGCGCCAATCGCGGAGCCGGGTTCGTATTTTCCATCGCGTTTTCTCTTGCCGCGCTTGTTTCTTCTGTTTACGCAGGTCCCATGTTTATCGCGGGCGCAGATGATTCCGCTCCTTCCAACGCTTTGGATTTAGGGCATGAAACGCGGAAAATCATGAGCTTGGTCGCTGATAAAAACGCCTCTGTTCTTGCGATCCATCAAAAAGCCGAAACAGATTATGAGTTTGGCATGCCTGGGGCGGCGATTTTAATTCGCCCGCATCTCCATCCTTATAAAATTGAGCCGAGCTTGGGCGAACCTCCCGCCACCATCGAAGATTTAATTTCCGCCGCCAAGGATAGAATCGAGAGCAATCAGGGCGTCGCTTCGGACTCGACAGTCGAGGCGACCTTATCTAAAATTGACGAGATGGAGTCCCATCAGCGCATTTCCTACGCGAAACTTCCTTCTAACGAGTTGGGAATTTACAATAAGATCTGCGGGGGGAAAAAAACCGGAAAAAGAATTGGGACGATTAACCTTCACTTGCGCCTGGCTTCCATTGCGGTCGCCGTCGGACGTCCCTTGGCGGCCTGCGTCCTTTTCCATGAGGCGGGTCACGCTTCCGATCCCAATATCTGCCATGAATCGGTGGAAGATGTCGAGTCTTTCGCTTTCCACCGGGAATATGACTGCATTCAGGCGATCTACCCGACCGGAGAAGAGTTGCTGACCACCTATCAGCAGTTAAATAATGCGGCTCAAGACCCCAGAGCTCCCAGCGTTGTCCGGGAATCCTTGGATTTCATGAGAAATATCTATCAAATTTACCGCACGGGCGGAGACGATCAAAAAATTAGGAAGTTGGTCAACAAACTCTATAACTCCGACGGAACCCCGAGCTCGCCTGGGGCTTGAGCGGAGATGGGGACAGTCCCTCTCTCGCAAAAATTCATTCTTGCCATTGATCAAGGAACGACTGGGAGCACAGTCATCATCATTGATTCGCGAGCTCGCCTGCGCGCGAAGGCGACTTTCGAGTTTAAACAGAGTTTTCCTCGGCCGGGCTGGGTCGAACACGCTCCCGAAGATATTTGGGATTCAGTATTAAAGGGGATTAAACGGGCCCTTCAAGAAGCGAAAATCTCTTCTTCCCAGATTGCGGCCATTGGCCTTGCCAATCAGCGCGAGACGAGCCTGCTTTGGGATCGCCAAAGCGGCAAAGCGGTCTATCCCGCGATTGTCTGGCAGGACCGGAGAACCGCGGCTTTTTGCGCGTCTCTTAAAAAATCGGGCCGAGAAGCCTTGTTCCATAAAAAAACCGGGCTTTTTTTGGATCCCTACTTTTCCGGGACTAAAATCCATTGGATTTTGGAATATGTCCCGGGCGTCCGTGCGCGCGCTCAAAAAGGGGAGATTTCCTTTGGGACGATCGATTCTTTCTTACTGTGGAAATTAAGCGGCGGCAAAGTCCACAAAACCGACGCGAGCAACGCTTCCCGCACGCTTTTGATGGATATTAAAACCCTTCGGTGGGATGAAAAACTCTGTTCCATCTTGGGCGTTCCAATGAACATTCTGCCTGAAATTTGTCCCAATGTGGGGGTTTTGGGGGTTACCCGCGGCGTGCCTAATCTTCCCGATGAAATTCCAATTTCCGGTATGGCGGGCGATCAGCAGGCGGCGCTTTTTGGACAGCGCGGTTTTTCCAAGGGAGACGCCAAATGCACCTTTGGAACCGGCAGTTTCATTTTGCTTAATACCGGTGAAACTCCGGTGTTGAGCCGCTGGGGCAATGTCAGCACGGTAGCGCTTTATTTTAATGGAAAGGTCAGTTACGCGCTTGAAGGCGGCGCTTTTATCTGCGGCGCGGCGGTCCAATGGCTCAGAGACGGGCTTAAGATTATCCGTTCTTCTTCCGAAATTGAAAAACTGGCTTCTTCCGTTTCGGATAACGGCGGCGTTCAGTTTGTTCCAGCCTTTGCCGGTTTGGGCGTTCCCTATTGGAACCCCGAGGTTCGAGGACTCATTTGCGGTTTGACCCGCGGCGTGACAGGCGGGCATCTCGCTCTAGCGACTTTGGAAGCCATCTCTCTTCAAAATGTCGATATCCTGCGCGCGATGGCCAAAGATATTCATGGCCCCATTAAAACCCTGCGGGTTGACGGCGGCGCTTCAAGCAATGAGCTTTTGATGCAAATTCAATCGGATTATTCCGGGGTTTGCCTTTATCGCCCCGAGAACGTTGAGACAACGGCCTTGGGAGCGGCGTTGATGGCCGGCCTGGGGGCGGGCTTTTGGAAAAATCTCGAGGAAATTAAAAAGATTCGGATACCAGAAAAGAAATTTATCCCCGCGATGGGGAGTAAAAAAAGGGAAGAGCGGATTCAAATCTGGCATCAAGCTATCGCGCGGGCCAGGCTCTAAATGAAAAGCTCAATGAGAGGCAAGATTTTTAAAGGCAAGAAAATATTAATCACTCGCCCCGAGGAAAAATCACGGGATTTTTCGATTCAACTCAAAGCCTTGGGCGCGCGCCCTTTAGTTTTTCCCCTGACCAAGATCGTTTCTCCAAAATCTTTCCGCGCGATGGACCGTTCCCTTCGCCGATGGGAAGAGTTTGATATCGTTATTTTTACCAGCGCCTTGGCGGTTCAGTTTTTTTTGTCGCGCGCCAAAGACCTAAGCCTTAGGCTTTCCCATCCCAAGATTCTCTATGCTATTGGTCCTCAGACCAAACAAGCCTTGCAAGCGGCGGGATTTTTAAAAGTCAAAATGCCTAGAGAGTTCCGAGCGGAAGGGCTTTTAAAGGAGCTTAAAAAGGTCAAAGGGCTTAAAATTTTGATTCCGCGGGCCAAGGAAGCGCGGGAAATTCTGCCTCAGACATTGAGAAAGAGAGGAGCCCATGTTCAAGTTCCCGCGGCGTATCAGGTTGTGCCTCAGAAAAAATATCTCCTCAGGCTTGAGCGGATGTCCGAAAAAGATTTTGACGCGGTTGTCTTTGCCTCGGCTCGTTCGGTCAAAGAGTTTGTCAAGGCTTTGGGGGTTTTAAAATCGCGGAAATTGTTTTCAAAAGTCGCGGCGGTGTGTATCGGCTCGGTGACCGGAGAAGCTCTTAGAAGTTTTGGAATTAAAGGCGTTCAGTCTGAGAGTCCGGATCCGGCGGGTTTGATTGCGGCGCTTAAAAAAGTTTTAGAGCTCGACGTCGCTGAATGATTAAGCTCGTAGCCGTAAATGCCGTGGAATATCATGTAGGTTCCGCGCTCTGAAACAAAATCCGGAATCTTTCGTAGTATGTAGCGTGGGCTTTTTAGCGTGATGAGACGATGACGAAGTCCGTAGACGACCTTTTATGGATTCGGCGTTGTCTGAGCGGAGATCAGGAAGCCTTTGGAACTCTCCTAGATCGCTATAAAAATCAGATTTTTACCCTGATTTTGCGGATTGTCCCAAACCCCAGCGACGCTGAGGACCTGGCTCAGGACGCCTTTCTTAAAGCCTTTCGCAAGCTGGAGTTTTACGATCCCGCTTATCCCTTTATTACATGGCTTTTTAAAATCGCGCACAACACCGCGTTGGATTTTTTAAAGACGCGAAGCCCCGCCTTGATATCTATTGAAGATGATGAGAGCGCGCTGCAAATTGAGGGGGCGGAAATTCCGGCGGAAGAAAAAATCGATTCCGCTTTACGGGCGGAGCAAGTGGAAAAAGCGCTGGCCTCTTTGCCGCCGCTTTACCGCGAAATCCTGATTTTGAGACACCATGAAGGATTGGATTACGACGGTATGGCGCAGGTCCTCCAAATTCCGGAGGGCACGGTCAAAATCCGCCTCTTTCGGGCCAGGAATCTGATGCGGGAAAAGCTTAGCAATTGGGCATGAAACTTTTTTATCAGCTTATCGTAGTTTGTATTGAAGGAAGAAACCATGAAATGCGAAACTCTTAAACTACAGGCCTTGGCGGACGACGCGCTCTCTTTTCGGGAAAAAGAGGACGTTTTGGCGCATCTTAAAGAGTGCTCGCCCTGTTCAAGCCGCTATCTTTGGCTGCGAACTCTTGCCGATGGAATCGCCACTTTGCCCTATAATTTCCCAAGCGCGTCCTTTAACGCGAAAATTTTCTCCAGTTTGGGTTTTTCAAGAGTTATTGAGCGCTCGGAGTATTGGCGGGACCGGATACAAGACGCCTTTATCGCGGCGGCGTCTTGCTGGGCGGCCACCGCTCTTTCTTTGGCGGCTTTTTTCTTGAGATTTTCCGACGTGATTGGCCTCATGGGACAGTTGCTTCACCCGCAGAGTATTTTGGCTCTTTTGGAAGGGCAGGCGGCGCATTGGAGTCGGGTTTCCCGGCCCATGATTAAGACGCTGTTCTCATTGGGAGACGTTTCCCTGTTCCTCATCCGAAAATCTCATTTGCCGCTTCAACTGACGATTTCAACGGCTTTAGCCTGCGCCGTGATTTTGACGATTTCAAGGGATGAGTCTGGATTCCGTCTTTCGCCAGAATGACGAAAAAATATCGAGGAGAAATCATGAACATTAAAACGAAGAGAGATCTTAGCGTGGTCCTGGGGGGCGCGATCGCGTTCTTCGGGCTGACCGCCGCACCAAAAAAGTGTGAGGCCAATATCCATGGCGAATCGGAGACGGTTTTGGCCGGGAATATCCATGTTGGAAAAGCGGAGAGGGTTGCGGGAAACGTGGTCGCCAAAGGAGGATCCGTCGTTATAGATGGCGTCGTTGACGGAGATTGCGTGGCCGTCGGCGGTTCGGTCTCCATCAATGGGCGGTCCAAGGGAGACGTCGTCTCTATCGGCGGGGGCGTGAACGTGTCCGGCAGGGTGGACGGAGATATTTCCGCTTTGGGCGGGGATGTAGTTCTCCTGCCCACGGCGGTGGTGGAGGGAGACGTGTCCGTATTGGGAGGGCGAGTCAAAAAATCCGACGGCGCGGTCGTCAAGGGGGATGTCTCCGGTTTTGGAATGAGCCTCCGTTTCCTCCCGCGTCTTATCGGATTAGCGAATTACGGCGGCGGATCGGAGCTCTTTTCCTTAATCGGATACGCTCTCTTTCTCTCTTTTATCGCGGGCATCGGGATATTGGTTCTATTATTAGCGGCGTTTTTGCCCCGTCCGCTGGACGCCGTCGCCGGCGCGATTAAATCCGAGTTCTGGAAGTCGGCCGGGATCGGGGTTTTGATGATCATGGGGATATCGCCATTTCTTTTTTTGATGACAATTTCCATTTTGGGAATTCCATTTATCCCGCTGGCGATTATGCTTTTGATCGCGGCTGCCTTAATGGGACTGGCTTCGTTCGGCATGCTCCTCGCTGATAAATTTTTAGATGCGTCGCGGCGGTCCGTCCAATCAGTCCCGGGGAGAGCGGCCCTGGGCTATCTTCTTTTGACGGGCCTCTCGGTTCTCGGGAAATTAATGGAAATGGCGGGATCTCCGCTGAGCCTGTTGGGCGGGATTTTTGTTTTCTTTAGTTTTATTTTGATTTCATTCGGGATCATGGTGGGCTTGGGGGCGATTTGGATTACGCGCATGGGGAGTCGCAAGCGAGCGTCCGCAATGCCCGCCGTGTAACTAATTAGGAGGAAAAATGAGAAAAAATAAAACGATGGTCGCGTTTCTTGCCGCCGTCTTGTCGTCCGCTTTCGCGGCGCGGGGGCAGGCCGAGCGGGGAAAAGTGGTCGAGACAATGAACTTCATGGCGGATAAGATCAGAAATATTCAGGTCCGGACAGGAGTGGGAGATATTCGCGTTGATGCGGCGAACGGGACTTTCGTTAAAGTGGACGCCATTGAGCCCGCCTCGGGTTCCGGAAAATGCGCGTTGACGATGGAAATACAAGGAGTCGATTTAGTCGTCAAGGCTCAAAGTCCGAAAACGGCGTTTTTTAGATTCTGGAGATCTAGAGGATGTGAGATCGGGTTTGACATAAAAGCTCCGAGAGGGTTGCCTGTTGATGCGGCTTCCGGATCCGGAGATATTCGGGTCTCATCGCGGCAGGCGGATGTGGACATAAAAACGGGCTCCGGGGATATCAAGGTTCGTGGATTGACGGGAAAACTCTCGGTGAATTCTGGAAGCGGTTCCATTCAAGGAGAATCCTTGTCCAATATTCGCGTTCGTGCCGGGAGCGGCAGTGTTCGATTGGATAGACTGACCGCCTCCGCGCGTGTTCGAACAGGAAGCGGGGATATCGATCTTAAATGGAGCAAGATTCCTGAAAAAGGGAGGGTAAAGGCCGCGGCGGGCAGCGGAGACGTGAGCCTGGCGTTTCCCGCGGGCTCCAAACTTTCCAGCAGCGCGCGGAGCGAGGCAGGAAAGGTCGCAAATGATTGGGGAAATTTAGAGGGCGCGTCTTTTGTTGTCTCGGCGGCAGCCGGTTCCGGCAATGTGGCCGTCAAAAAAATATCCGCGCCGAATCGCTAATCCCATACCGACGCCGCTCAACGATTGATTAGAACCCGACGCCGATGTTGAGCTCGTAGCCGGAAATGCCATGGAATATCATGTAGGCCCCTCTGAGGTCGACAAATGGAAAAGGGGTGATATCGATTCCGGCCGCCAAACGCGAACCCGTGGCGGTCGCCGATAGCCCATTTAAGCCCGCGAGTTGGGCGGAGTCAATAGTCGCTCTGGTGTCGTCAAAGCCCGCGCCGATAAAGGGTTGAACGATCGGCAATCTCCAAATCGCGCTGACATCTCCGGATAAATGGGTCATCGTAAAAGCGCTGTCGTTGATCATATCTCCCATGGCCGAGACTTCGACGGTCGGTAAAAAGAGAAGGAGACGGGAGGGAGTAAAGAGTCCGTAGCGAAGACCGCCGCCCAAAACCGTCGCGCCGTCATAGCTAAATCCATGCGCGACGACGTCTAAATGAAAGGGAAGTCCTAACGTTCCCTGAACCATCGGCAAGCCGAACGCCCCGACGCCGCTGTTTTTGAGAACGATGTCATTTGAGTTGGGAGCGGTTTGCACTACTCCCACGAGTCCCAAGGAAAAACCGGGGAAACCATCCGGCGCCGTCGGGTCAAATTCCGCGCCGCCCAAAACTCCCCCGATATCCAGCGCGAAAGGTTTGAGAGCCTGCGATTGGATTTGAGATGAGAATTGATTAAAGGGCCCCGCCCAGGACCATAGCGGGGAACATAACGGCATCAACGCGAACAAAAACAGAGATATTCGTTTCATTGAGAGATGCTAGCAAAATTTTAAGAGATACTTTCAATGAGATTTGAAAATATCGGCCAGCGCGGTCAGCATCACGATGTTTTTTGCTCCAGAATAAGACAGGCCATTAATAAGGTGCATGGCTTGTCTCCAGGATTTGCGGCAGGCGTTGAGTTCATTTGAATATTTGAGAATTTCATTACGGATTTCTCGCCGCATCGCTGTTGACCAATAGCGTTTGGCCCTGGAATAGTTATCCTTGGCCTTTTGATATTTTTCCATGGCCGATAAAAACTGTTTGCGTCCGGAGTCGAGCGAGTCTTGAATTTTTTCTTTGAGCGTTGGGGTTGGCAAGGTTTCCAGTTTCTGCTTGACTTTCTCCATTTCAACTTCCAACTGGGCTTTAAGAATCAGCGGTTCTGGAACGCTCCTTAGTTTTGAAGATAGGCCAGCGGCATAGGTCACCCATAACCACCATTTGGTGATATCGAACTGATGCCAGCGAATTCCATTTCTCCAATCCGCGGGAAATTTATGATGAAAATTGTGGTAGCCCTCGCCAAAGGTCAGAGGGGCTAAAAGCCAATTGTCGCAAGCCGAATTATTCATCGAATAAGGCTTTCCGCCCCAAACATGGGCGGCGGAATTAATCAGGAAGGTCATATGATGAACCACGACCATTCTAAAAAGGCCGCCCCACAAAAAAC
>JAKAQV010000188.1 GCA_021819565.1 bacterium
AATAAGGGAATAAAATAGAGGAGTAGGACTTTAAAAGGATAAAGGATAGAGGAAATTATGAATAAAAAATTTACCAGCTCGCTCGTTTCTCTTTGTGTTTTGTTTTCATCCAGTTTCGGGTCCGTTTGGGCCGGCGGTTTTTCGCAGGCTGAGACTAGGGTTGATGTTTCTCCCGTTCATTTGTCCGATCTCGGTTTGGCGATTGACGGCCAAGCAAACGCCTTACCTCCGATCTCGGAAGGGATGGCGGAATCTCTTCAGTTCGAGGATTCCTTGGGCGCGATCCAAAACCAGATTCCCCTGGCGGAGAAAAGAAACCTTTCGCCCGTTTCTCAGAGCGCTCTCAATTCCCAAAACGCAGGCTTAAACTCCGGCGCTTATAATAATAAGGAAGCCGGATCGGCGTTTGGGCCTTTAGGCGCTTCCGGAGTCAATCAATCGGTCCAGCGGAAAAACTCTAAATCCCTCAAAAATCTTTCTACTTTTATCCGCTCGAACCTCGAAAAATTGGGAGCTCGGCTTTTTGACGGTTCCAAGGCCCAGTCTCCTCTTTCCGCTCTTCAATTTTCCGCTTTTGCGCCGTCCATTAGACCGCTTCCAAAACTGAAGCTTCCGCGCGGGGTTAAGACCGATGCCGGTCCCATTATCCCGGATTTTAAAGAACAGCCGGAATTTCAGTGGTCTTTAAACGCGGTTTCCGCGGCGGAGGGTTCAGCCACTCCCGAGGCTCCCAATAGCCAGGTCTTTGACCGGGTGGTGGATATTTCGCTATCGGCCGATCCACAAAACGCTTCCGATATTGAGCGCGCCGTCCGAGAGATGATTGATGCCCATCCTCAATATAAGATCAAAAGCGCCGATCTGGGGCTCTCTAAGATGCATTTAACTCAGGTGCCGGGACAGCTTCCGACCTGGTACGCTTCTTTCCATCAGCAGTATACGGATGGATCTGCCGCTCCAATTCCGGTTTACGGTTCCGCGGTTAATTTTACGATTCAAGTCAAAAACGGCAAGCCCGTCATCGTCGGAGTCAATGGCCGGCTTTTCCCCAATCTTAAGGTTGACGCTTCTCCAAAATTTAATGATGCGGTCTTGGAAGGAAAAATCAAAGATCGTCTGAAAATTAAAAATGGAGAGCGGGCGAAAATCTCATTTCGCGATCGGCAAATTTTCTATGTTCCCTCTTCTTCCGGAAAAATCGGAGCGTGGCACGCGATTAGTCTTTACAAGGTAGAAGGAATTGACGCTTTTGTCGCCGCCGATATATCGACGGGGCAGACCTTCCTGTGGGATATGCGCTTGGGAGCGGCTTCTCCCACGACTGGCCCTCCGGCCAATGTTTCCGCCTCGGCGCAGTTTGAAGCCCGCGTTCCCAAATCCGACGCCGACATGGGGACCCCGCCGAATCTTTATCAACTGCCTTTGCCGGGAGTGACCGTCACTCTTCCGGACGGGCGGGAAGTTCAAGCCGATGATCAGGGTCGAGTCAGTGTTCCATTGTCTAACGAACAGCCCATGGACGTGACCGCGCGTCTTGAAAGCGATCATGTCATGATCAATAACGAGGCGGGGACGGCTTTGGTGGTTAAAGCCCAATTGGTCAAAGGAAAAGACGGAGTGGTGGTTGTTTTTAACCCGCCGACCAGCGTCACGGATCCTAATCCTCCGGCTTCGAAGCCGACTTTGTGGGGGAAAATTGTTGCGGCCTTTAAACACGTTTTCTCTCCTTCCTATCGGGCTAAGGAAAACGCGGCGAGTGAGGCGCGCGCCGAATCGGAAAAGGAATTGGCCCAGGTCAGCGCTTATTATAGCCACTATGTTTTCATCAATTGGGCGATGGCGCACGGAGTGGGAGAAAAAGACGGCCTTCTCAAACAGAAATTGACGATCAACGTCAATATCGCCGATTCATGTAACGCCTATTACGATCCCTCGAGCAATACTCTTAATTTCTTTTTGTCCAGCGCTCAGTGCATCAATACCGGGACCTTGCCCGGCGTCAGTTTCCACGAGAGCGGACATTGGACCCATGCCTTGGTTGCCAGCTACGCCCATCTGGGGCTTCAAGCGATGGCCTCGGTTGACCCGGGTCTGGGAGAAGGAATTGGAGATATGTTCGCGACTCATATTTTAGAGACTCCGCTCATTGGAGAACATTTTTTTAACGATCCTTCCCAGTCTCCGTTGCCCAACGTTCCCGGGGGCGCTTTGCGCGAGACTACCAACGATTATCAGTTTAATCCCGGCGACGAAGTCCACAATCAGGGCTTGGCGTTCATGGGAACTGTTGGTTATGGCGGGGCCTGGCATTCGCTTTTGATTGACGCTCTGGGAAAGGATAAGGCTCTCTCATTAATTCAGGGGCTTATTTTCCCGCACATCTACGGCTATGCCAATGCCTCCGATATTCCGGCGGCCTTGGGTGTCATTTATCTTGCCGCTAAATCCTTGACGGATACCGCGGTTCAATCGGTCGCGACCAAAACCTTGCAGCAGGCCGCGGCCAAACACGGGATGACGATTCCAGAGTCTCAGTCCCAGAAGCCGTCCGCTTGAATTTAAAATAAGGAAATAAGTCGGTGGCCAAGAACGCGCGGGGGAAAACCCTCGCGCTTTCTAGATCGGAA
>JAKAQV010000189.1 GCA_021819565.1 bacterium
TCTTCGGGGCCCAGGGCCTCAAATTCAAAACCATTGGGAAAGCGAATACGCAATTTTTTAGCGGAATTGTCTTCAGGCGATGACATAAATATTGACATATAATACAAAATAAGTCTTTTTATGACAATATAAAGCCATTTATATGTCTATGAGCTTGTGGATAAGTCTGTGGAAAACCAATTTAGGGTAGGGTTTAAGGCTTAAAATCGTCCGGAAGCGCTTAAGGATATAAGAGTGGCGATATCTCCGGCAGGGGCGGAAGTATTGGGATACCCCGCGACCGCGGCAGGCCCCGCTAGAAAGACGGCTCCGGTCAGAGAAAGAGTCAGACTGCTTCTAAAACTACGCCTAAAGGTGATATCCCATTCATCTCCCAGGTTTCTTGATCCGCTGGCGACTTGGTCGGCGCGGTAAAGAAAATAATCCAGATCGAGGGCCACATTATCATAAGCCGGAGGGGTATAGCCTCCGCTGACGACATCAATTCCGCTCGCTCCCTGGGGCAACCCGCTGGCGGTGGGAGCGGTTCCTAGAGCGGCGTAGGGGGTTGCGGCAAAAAAGGCTCCGAACCCGTCTCTTTGAAGGCCGTCAAATTGATGCCCATGCGCGGGGAAAAACGCGGTGTCGGTTCCCGTTTCCCCCGGAGTCGCTCCGCTGCCGTGGGCTAAGGCGAAATGCGCGATTCCTTCCCCCACTTTATAAAGGGGTTGTTTCCACTTGGCTCGGACAACCGCCGCGTTTCCATTATAAGTGATGGAACTGGGCGCCCCATTGGCTCCGTTGGTGGTGGCTTGTCCCTTTTCCATGGCGGCTTCTCCGTCAAAAATAAGCGAACCATAGTTGATCTGATAACGAAGGCTGGTAAAGCTTCTTGTGGCGGATGTCAGAGTGTCTCCTAGTCCGGGATCAATTTCCGGGCCATTTCCATTTTCGACTAGTTCGTTGAGTTCCCACATTCCGTCTGTGGGAATCGCGAAAGTAAATCCGGCTAGGTTAAGCCCGTCTGGAGCTAGAAAACTCGAAGCGGGGGCGGCATAGCTGTCATTATAAATAGAATGGCTGGTATTAAAATAAAATCCCTCAAGCGAAGTTTCCCAAAAGGGAAGATTGCCTTTGACTGTAGCTCCTGTAAATCCGGCGCCGTCGTCATCTAAGAGAAGGCCGCTTCCCAAGACGAAATTTTGTCTTCCGATCGTCGCCTCTATGGATTTTCCCAAAATATGGTGAATGCGGATATAGGCATTCTCCATGAACGGAGTTAAAGCGGTATTGGGGTAATTTGACGCGATTTGACCAAAAGGAGATCCCTTTAAGGCGACCGTTGAACCTGAAACTCCAAGGGCGTGAAATTTGACGCCAATGTCCATGGTCGTTCCATTCCAAGAATCGGGCAAATCAATATTACGGACCGCGATTCCGAGGGTGGCGTCATTGGCGATGTAATCTTGATTGTCTTTTTGAGAAGGATCGTAATTGAGATTGGAATAAGAGAGAGCGCTGACATTATACCCGGCGGATAAGTCAAGGTTAGTCGCGCTTGCCTTAAAAGGCCACAACAGAGAAAAAACCGCCAAGAGTGACAAGAAAAGTTTCCCTTTTTGGGGAGTTCGCTTTTTAGAAAATAAAGTCGTAGAGAAACTTTTTTGCATGGCCTAGGATTGGAGTCGAAAAAATGAGGCGATCAAGTTTTTCGGGGGCGCTTTTGATGTTTTTGAGGGGATCGGAAACCGGTTTTAGGCGCGGTTTCAGCCGTTTTTTTAGAAGCTGATTTCCCCCCCTTAGGCGAAATTTTATCTTGCGCCCAAGCGGCGAAATAGGTGTTTGGATACTCCAAAGCTATCTTCTGATAGGCGACTTTTGCGTCTTCCATTTTCCCTTGGGCTTCATAGCAGCGGGCTAAAACGGAATGAACCTGGGGCGCGAGGAAATGATCTGGATACAGGTTGAGAAATTTCTGGGCTTCGATTTCGGCCTTGTCGCATAATTTCGCGGCCTCATAGGTTAAAGCCAAATCGTTAAGAGCGAAAGGGGTTAGTGTTTGGGAGTTGGTCGCTTCTAATTGCCGGTAATAGGATTCGGCTGTCGTATAATCTCCGGTCGAATAAGAGACATCTCCGGCAAATAAAAGCCCATAGCCGGCCGCCGGGGTGTTGAGATATTGAGATTCAAGGGATTTGATTTCGGAGAATGCCTTTTTTGCGTGTCCGGCGGCATATAACCCCTCCGCCAAACCGAGCTTTTCCCAAGCCTTATTTTGCTGGACCTTGAAATTATGATACGCCGTCCACCCTATGAGGCATGCCAAAAGGACAGCTCCGGCGATAATCCCGGAAATTCTTTTGTTGGCTTTGATCCAAAGAATCGTTTTAGCTACGCTACCTTCCAATTCGTTGTTTCTTGCCTGCTGCCGCGCCCAATGAGTTCCCATTTGGTTTTCTCTCCTTCAAAAGATAACAAAAAATATGCCCCTAAAACTGCCCCGAGAGGGAATCGAACCCCCATCCTCTCCTTAGGACGGAGTAGCTCTATCCATTGAGCTATCGGGGCTCAAAGAGATTCTTCAATACTCTAACAGAGAATGAATGCGCTGACCGGTTAATTTTTGCCGGCCTTTGAGAGCTCTAAG
>JAKAQV010000190.1 GCA_021819565.1 bacterium
GCCTCCGTGGTTTTTAAAAATCACCAATGGAAAGCCCTTGACCGGATATCACTTTTACCTAATTTCCTTTTTGTTTTTCGTGTTCCATTTCCCGCTTTGTTTCGTACCGTTTTCAAAAGCCGTCGAGGCGAAAATTATCGCTTCTTATTGGCTCATGGGAGACACTTGGGATTTTCAGTGGTTCGTCTGGAATCCGGCGTGGGGCATCAAGCGCTTCTTGAACGAAAAAATCGCCTGGTTTCCGATTAAGCTGCTCGGTTTTCCTATTGAGTATTACCTGGGGCTTTCCTTTTCATTTCTGACCCTGTGGGCTCTGGATCCTAAAATGCTTTCCCGTTGGGTTATAGTGGCGGCTTGTCTTTTGACTCTTAACGCCCTTGCGGCCTTCGCGTCCTTAATTAAACCTGGGAAAGAACTCGGGGAGAACGGCTCTCCGCGTTGACCCGGGCCGGAAGGTTCGACATTTCCTCATAGAGATGAAGCGCGCTCTGGATGGATTTGAAGAAATCCCCCAAATGAAGGCTCTCGTTCTCGCTGTGCGGATTGGTGTAGGGGTCTTCCGCGCCGATGAGAATGGCCGGGACGCCGCCGAGAACTTTTGAGAACGGGCCGACAAAGGGAATCGAGCCGCCGCATCCGATAAACACGGTTTTTCTTCCAAAGCCCTTTTCCAAGGCGCGGCTGGCCGCTTGAAACGCTTTTCCTTCGGCTTCGGCCAACCAAGCGGGGGAGGCGTTCTCGTTTGAAAATTCAACCGTCACGCCCCAAGGCGCCGCTTTAAGAAGAGATTTTTTGAGGCTTTCCAAGGTTTGCTTGGGGTTCATGTGGGGAACCAGGCGAATGCCGATGTGACACCAGGCGGCCTCGTTGATGATATTGGCGCAGTCTTTTTTCGAGGAAGCCTGAATGGCGTTGACAGACAAGGAAGGCTGATTCCAAAGCGAATTGAGGAGATCCTTTCCGCCCATCACCTTTGTTTTGGGCAAGATTTGAGCTTGTTTCCTGAAATCCTTTTCCGAATACTTCAAGGATTTAAGGCTTTGGGCTTCCGCCTTTGAAAGGGCGCGGACTTTCGAGTAAATTCCCGGGATCGTCATTTTCCCATCCTTGTCGGTCAAGGACGCGATCATCTTGGAGAGAGCTTGAACGGGATCGGCGACCGGGCCGCCCCACATGCCGGAATGAAGCGGGTGGTCGGAGGCTCGCACCACGACGTCGGTCGAGGCGATTCCGCGCAGAGAGGTCGTAATCGAGGGAATTCCGGTGTCGTAATTTCCGGTATCGGTTAAAATCATCGCGTCCGCCCGCATTTTTTGGTGATAGACTCTGAGAAATTCCTCCAAATGCGGAGAGCCGATTTCTTCTTCGCCTTCCACGATCATCTTGACGTTGAGGGGAAGCCGGCCCGCGGTTTTAAGGCAAGACCAGATCGCCGAGGCGTGAATGACCGCGCCGCATTTGTCATCGGCCGTTCCGCGCCCGTAGAGGCGGCCGCCCTTTTCAACGGCTTCAAAAGGCGGGGAATTCCAAAGGTTTTCCCGCCCCGCCGGCTGGACGTCGTGATGGGCGTAAAGAAGGAGGGTGGGTTTCCCCGGAGCGTTCATCCATTCTCCATAGACGTAGGGATGAGCGTCCTTGATCCTTAAAATCTCGACGTTTTGAAGCCCCGAGCTTCTTAGAAGGCCCGCGACCGCCTCGGCTGAATCGACCACGAATTGGGGGTCAAAGCCGGGAAAGCTGACGCTGGGTATTTTGACCAGGTTTTTCAGATTTTCGACGAATTTCCCTTCGTTGGACTGCGCGAATCTTAAAGTTTCTTGGTTCATGGGTTCTCCGTTAAATTTCCGTCTGCCTTTCATTCTATCAATTTGCGTCGGGAGGGCCTCAAATGAAAAAATAAGCTGTGAGAATTATTTCAAGTCCGGAAGAGATGCGCCGCTTGTCGAGCGAGTGGAAGAAAAAGAGTCAGACCATAGGCTTTGCGCCGACCATGGGCGCTCTTCACGAGGGACACGCGTCCTTGATTGGCCGCGCTCGAAAAGAAAACGACAAGGTGGTCGCGTCTGTTTTCGTCAATCCCGCGCAATTTGGCCCCCATGAGGATTTTTCCCGCTATCCCCGGCCTTTCGAGAAGGACAAAAAATTATGCTCCGCCTTGGGCGTGGATGCTCTTTATCATCCGGCTCCGGAAGCGATTTATCCGCCGGGATACCGGAGTTTCGTCAATGTCGAGGGGCTTTCGGATTTGTGGTGCGGACATTTTAGGCCCGGCCATTTTCGCGGGGTGGCGACGGTGGTCCTTAAACTCTTGCAGACGGTTTCGCCCTCTCGGGCTTATTTTGGGGAAAAAGATTATCAACAGCTGACCATCATCCAAACGATGGCGCGCGATCTCAATTTGCCTTTTCATATCGTCGGTTGCCCGACTTTGAGGGAAAAAGACGGCTTGGCGATGTCGAGCCGCAATCAATATCTGTCTCAATCCGAGCGAAAAGACGCGCCTGTCCTTTACCAAGCTCTTCGCGGGGCATCGGAACAGATTAATAAAGGGGCTGAAATCTCATTGGCGCTCAAAGAAGCTCGTCAAAAAATTCTCTCCATTCCCAACAGCCGAATCGAT
>JAKAQV010000042.1 GCA_021819565.1 bacterium
TTACGACCTGCCGGAGTGACGAATATTTTTCCCGTCATTGCGGCGAAAGCCGCAATCCAGACAAACGCGAAATTTCTGGCCCCTACATTCACGCCACGTCAAGCGGAAGCGAAATACGATTGGGATCAACGCGCCAAATACGCCAATTCTTGGTAGTAATCCTGAAGGGCCTTGACCTTTGGAGCCGATTCGCGGGAACTGGCGATAGCGCCAACCAAGGCCTGGCAGCTTCTGATATTGGTCACGCAAGGAATGTTAAATTCAAGAGCGGTTCTGCGAATCGCGTATCCATCCGAGCGAGAGCGCTGGCTGGAAGGGGTGTTAATGGCCAAGGTGACATTTCTTTGCTTTAAAAGGTCGACCACATCGGGCTTTCCATCCCCAATTTTAGCGATGCGGGCGCTTTCAATGCCGTGGCGCAAAAGAAAAGAATGAGTGCCGGGGGTCGCGATCAAGGAAAACCCCATTCCCTTAAGCGCCTGGGCGGTCGCCAGTATTTGAAACTTGTCTTCGTCCCTGACGCTGATAAAAACCGCGCCGCCTTTGGGAATCAAAATTCCGCTGGCTTCCTGGGATTTGACAAAAGAGCGGGGAAAGTCCGAGTCAAGCCCCATCACTTCCCCGGTCGATTTCATCTCCGGGCCTAGGCGCGGGTCAATGCCGGGAAACTTGATAAACGGAAGAACCACTTCTTTAGTAGCGGCAAAGGGAAGTTCCGGCGGAGAATTTTTAAGAAGAGCCTTCGGCAACAATTGTTTAAGTCTCATTCCCAAAAGAGTTTTTGTCGCGATTTGAGCGAGTGAAATTCCCGTAGCCTTGCTTAAAAACGGAATGGTTCGAGAAGCGCGAGGATTGGCTTCGATGACATACACCACCCCGTCTTTAACGGCAAACTGAATGTTGATGAGACCCCGAACTTTCAAGGCGCGGGTAATTTTCCGGGTATAGGCTGAAATGGTTGCGAGAAGCGCCGGACTTAAAGAGCGCGGCGGCAAGGTACAGGCGGAATCTCCCGAATGAATGCCGGCCTCTTCGATATGCTCCATAATTCCGGCGATATAGACATCTGCGCCGTCTGAAACCGCGTCCACATCCACTTCGGTCGCATCCGATAAAAAGCGGTCGATAAAAAGTTCCGCGCCCTCGGCCAAGGGATTTTCGGCGAGATATCGTCGAAGACTCTTCTCGTCATCTAAAATCGCCATCGACAGCCCGCCCAAGACAAAACTCGGACGAATCATCACGGGAAACCCGATTTTTAAAGCGGCTTTGAGCGCCTCTCTTGAATTCCGAGCCGTTCCATGGGCCGGCGCGGGGATTTTAAGCCGTTTTAATATCTGCGCGAAAAGTTTGCGGTCTTCGGAGCGGTTAATGGAGGCAACGGAAGTCCCTAAAATTTTGGCTCCCGCGGCCTCAAGGCCTTGAGCCAAATTAAGCGGGGTTTGTCCGCCAAATTGAACAATCACCCCTTGCGGACGCTCAAAATCGATGACCTCAAGCACATTTTCAAGGGCCAAGGGCTCGAAATACAGGCGATCGGCATGATCGTAATCGGTTGAGACGGTTTCCGGATTTGAATTGACCATCAAGGCCTCAAAGCCCGATTGCCTCAAGGCGTTCAAGGCCTGTACGCAGCAATAGTCAAACTCAATTCCCTGCCCGATTCGGTTGGGACCGGAACCGATGACCAGAATCTTTTTCTTCTTCGCCGACGGCTTTAAATCGCCATGAGGCAAATAGGTGGAATAGGCATATGGAGTCGTTGAGGGAAATTCCCCGGCGCAAGAATCGACAATCTTGTAAGAAGGTTTTACGCCCCATTTTTTTCTTAAATTCCGGATTGATTGTTCGGTCGTTTTTTTAATCCGGGCGATATCGGCATCGGAAAAACCAAGACGCTTAGATTCCAGCAAAACCTCAGGAGTTAATTTTTCATCCTTTAAGGCTTCTTCAAAATCCGTCAATTCCTTGATTTGGTGGATAAACCAGGGATCAATGGAAGTCCATGAAGCGATATCCTCAAGCGCAAGCCCGCTTCTCAAGGCGGTCCTAAGCCAAAAGATTCGAGAAGAAGACGGCAAGGAGAGAATCTTCATCCACTCCTGTGGATTTTCCGGTTTATTTAAAGCCGGCAAGCTGCGAGAGGAAAGCTCAAGGCCCCGCAAGGCTTTTTGAAATGATTCTTTAAACGTGCGCCCAATCGCCATCGTTTCTCCCACCGATTTCATCGCGGTATCAAGCGGGAAATCTCCGAATTTTTCCGAAGCAAAGCGCGGAATTTTAGTCACCACATAATCGATCGAAGGCTCAAAAGAGGCGGGAGTCGCCTTGGTAATGGCATTGGGAATTTCATCCAAGGTATAACCGACGGCTAAAAGGGCCGCGATTTTAGCGATGGGAAAACCGGTGGCCTTCGATGCCAAAGCGGAACTGCGGGACACGCGCGGGTTAATCTCGATTGCCACCATGCGCCCGGTCTTGGGATGAACGGCAAACTGAATATTACAGCCGCCGGTATCGACTCCAATGGCCGAAACGATCTTTCTCGCGGAATCTCTCATCTCTTGATATTGCCGGTCGCTTAAAGTCTGCGCCGGAGCGACCGTAATGGAATCTCCGGTATGAATTCCCATGGGATCTAAATTCTCGATGGAACAGACGACCACAAAATTGTCCTTTCGGTCCCGCATGACCTCAAGCTCAAATTCCTTCCATCCTAAAACGGATTCCTCAAGAAGAACTTTCCGGATGGGGCTGGCCTCAAGCGCGGAATGAACTTTCTGGCGCAAATCTTCCAAGTTATAGGCGATGCCGCCGCCGGTTCCCCCCAAGGTAAAAGACGGGCGAACGATCAGCGGAAAGCCGAGATCGCGGGCGATCGCGCGAATCTCGGAGGACTCGCTGACCGAAACGCCTTTGGGAACGGAGATTCCGATAGACTCCATCGTCTTTTTAAAGAGCTCGCGGTCTTCGGCCTTGCGAATGGTCTCGAGATTCGCGCCCAAAAGCTCGACTGAAAATTGGCTTAAAACTCCGCGCGAGCTTAAGGCCACGGCCAGATTGAGAGCCGTCTGTCCGCCCAAGGTGGGCAAAAGGCCCTCGGGTCTTTCTCTCTCGATAATATGGGCCAAGTATTCCGGAGTGAGCGGCTCGATATAGGTCCGGTCCGAAAGCTCGGCATCGGTCATAATAGTCGCGGGATTGGAATTGGCCAAAATAATCCGATAGCCCTCGCGCCTTAAGACCTCGATTCCCTGGGTTCCGGAATAGTCAAATTCGCACGCCTGACCAATGACGATAGGGCCAGAGCCGATCACGAGTATCGTCTTTAAATCTTCTCTCTTAGGCATAATCAAATCCGGCTGGCTTTTCTCCCCACCATTTCCCTGAAATTCCGGAAATATTTGAGCGCGTCGTGAGGCCCAGCGGAAGCCTCGGGATGATACTGAAGCGAAAATATCGGCGCCTCTTTATGCGAAAATCCCTCGCAAGATTGGTCATTGAGACTTAAATGCGTGACCGACACAGATGGCGGCAAAGACGCGGCGTCAACGGCAAAGCCGTGATTTTGAGAGGTAATTTCAACCGCGCGGGAAGAGACATCGATCACTGGATGGTTGGAACCATGATGGCCGAATTTCAGTTTATAGGTTTTTCCCCCCAAGGCCAAGGCCAATATCTGATGCCCCAAACAAATTCCCAAAAGCGGTTTTCCAGAATCAATCAGGGCTTTAGTCACCTCGATAATTTCCTTAAGCGGTTCGGGATCCCCGGGGCCGTTGGATAAAACAATCCCGTCCGGGTTCAACGCCAAGGCCTCTTGAGCGGAAGTTTGCGCCGGAACCACCGTCACGCGAAAGCCTTCCTGGGCCAAGGCCCTTAAAATCCCGCGCTTGACCCCGAAATCATAAACAAGAGCATGGAGTTTTCCGGAAGAATTCCACGCATATTTTTCTCGGCAGGAAACCTCTCCCGCCAGCGCGGAGCCGACCATCAAAGAAACCATTTTCGCTTTTTTCTTTAAGGGTTCGATATCGGCGGTATTGGTTGAAATGACTCCTCTTAACGAGCCCTTGTTTCTCAAATGCAAAATCAAGGCTCGCGTGTCGACGCCTTCAATAGCGACAATGGCATGTCGTTTTAAAAAAGACTCAAGAGTCTCCGACATCTCCCAGTTCGATGGGTTTCGGCACAGCTCTCCAACGACAAAACCCGACAAAAACGGGCGCTCCGACTCGTTATCCTTGAGGATGATGCCGTAATTGCCAATCAAGGGATAACTCATGACCACGATCTGATTTTTATAGGAGGGATCGGTCAAAATTTCCTGATAGCCGGTCATCGCGGTGTTAAAAACAAATTCGCCTTCCGCTTCTCCCAAAGCCCCGCAGGAAAGCCCCGGCCACACGCTTTTATCTTCAAGGATGATGACGGCGGGCGTTTTTTTATTCATCGCGAAGCGCTGTTAAGAAAGTATCGCATTTTTAAAGGCGAAATTACCTCCGGGCGAGGAAAATGGCCGTCTCAACATGTTCTGTTTGAGGGAAAAAGTCAAAGGCGGCAAAAGAAAGCGCTTTATAACTGGTCAAAAGCGGGGCCAGATCGCGCGCGAGAGTTTTAGGATTACAAGAAACGTAAAGAAGAGCCGGAATTTCCGCTTTTTCAATCATGGAAAGAGCCTTGGGGTGAATGCCCGAGCGCGGAGGGTCGACAATCAAAAGCTCTGGCCCCATCGCGAGCAAAGCGGGCAAAATAATTTCGGCAAATCCGTGATAGAAAGAAGCGTTTTTGATTCCGTTTATTTCCGCATTTAAGCGCGCATCCAACACCGCGGATTCAACCGATTCAAGCCCGATAACTTTATCGCACAAGTCGGCGACAGACAAGGTAATCGCGCCGAGGCCGCAATAGAGGTCGACAATGAGTTTAGGCGAAACCAGCTTTACTTTTTCGCGAATAAAAGCGTGAAGGGTTTCGGAGGCGCGAGTATTTGACTGAAAAAATGATTGTGGAGAAATTTGGTACCGCAGTTTTCTCTCCCCGGTTTCAAGGGTTTCAACAATCGCGCTTTTTCCCCAAAGAAGTTGCGGCTCTTCCACAAAAGCGGTATCGGATAAATGATCGTTTTTTCCCCACAAGACGCCGCTGGCGGGATATGAGTCCAAAACGGCCCGGACAAAAGACTCTTTTGGAAAATTCTCCGAAGAACTGACCAGAAGAACCATCCGCTCTTTTTTATCGCCGGACTCGCGAACAACCAAATGCCTCAATAAGCCCTGATGCGAACGCGGATCATGAACGGAAAGTTTTTCCTTGAAGGCCCAGTCGCGAACGGATTTTAAAAGAGCCGGAGTCTCAGCGGACAAAAGGTGGCATTCGTTCAAATTAAGGACTTTTGACCACTGCCCCCGAGCTTTGAGCCCCAAGGCCAAGCCGATCCCATCGGTCCCAAAACTAAACTCCATCTTGTTGCGGTAGAACCATTCCGAAGGGGATGGATAGATAACGGAAGGAACCGGACCTAAAGTGGCAAAGGCCTCCTTGAGATTTGACAGTTTTCCTTCAAGCTGCTGGGAATAGGGCTGATCCTGCAAGGAGCAGCCGCCGCAATGCCCGAAATTAACGCAGCGCGGCGAACTCTTAATTTGAGAATTTAAAAAAACAGACATCACCGTCTTTGACAATATAATCTTTCCCCTCTGAGCGAATTAAGCCTTTTTCGCGAAGAACCGATTCCTTAAGATGAGTGGCGATATCCTTAAACGAGTAGACCTCGGCGCGAATGAAGCCCTTTTCAAAATCAGAATGAATAACGCCCGCCGCCTGCGGAGCTTTCGCGCCGACTGGAATTGTCCAGGCCCGAACCTCGTCTTCCCCGGCGGTAAAATAACTGCACAATCCCAAGATTTGATAGGCGGCAAGAATCACCCGCTCAAGCCCGGTGGTTTTAATTCCCATTTCGCCGAGAAACGCTTCTCTTTCTTCGGAATTGAGCTGGGCAATCTCGGATTCAATTTTGGAGCACAAGGTTAACGCCCCGGCCCCGCGCTTTTTCGCGAGCTCTTCAAATTTCGCGACCAAGGCCGGATCGGGAGTTTCATCGGTATTGCCGACAAACAAAACGGGCTTTGAGGTCAACAACGAAAAACTCGCCAACGTTTTAGGGTTTATCTCGCAACTCCGCGCGGGACGGCCGGAATCTAAAACCGCCTTGACCGCTTCAAGAGACTCAAGCATTTCCCGGCTTTCCTTGTCTCCGGACTTCGCTTTTCCGAAAAGTTTATCTTTTTGTTTTTCAAGACTGGCTAAATCCGCCAAGATAAGCTCCGTCTCAATGACGGAAACATCCCGTTCCGGATCGACTTCGCCCATGACATGAGTCACATCGGGATCTTTAAAGAGGCGAACCACCATCAAGATCGCGTCCACCTCCCGGATATGCGACAGAAATTTATTTCCCAAGCCCTCTCCGGAAGCCGCGCCTTTGACCAAACCGGCGATATCAACGAAGCGAACCGAAGCCGGAGTCGTCTTTTTCGGGTTGAAAATTCCGGCAAGGCGTTTAAGACGAACATCTGGAACCGCAACGATCCCAACGTTAGGCTCGATCGTGGTAAAGGGATAATTGGAAGCCTGGGCGTTGGCCGAGGTCAAGGCGTTAAAGAGAGTAGATTTTCCGACATTGGGAAGGCCCACGATTCCAATTTCCATATTGTTCTTATTATTTTACCAAACACCTTGCTTCTACGCATCAACGCCATTGGACAGGGGGCCACAGACCGCCGGAGGGATCAGAGGAAGATTCCAAGGTCTTTGAGACCTCAGCTTTGACGCGAACTTCGAGTTTGTCATGGTAACTCTTAAGACGCGCTTCTAAAATTTCCCGCTCTTTATTCCACATTTCTTTTTCGTGATTAAATTGTCCGCTTTCAATCTCCAGAGTATTCTCTTCTTTCCTCAGTTTCTGTTCAAGCTCGGAGAGATTTCTTTCCAGAGACAAATTTTGAATCATCGCCGATTCGATTTCTTTTCTTAATTTTCCCACTTCTTCGACAGCGGCCTGTCGCTCGTTTTTAAGAATCTCAATTTCTTTTTGCGCCCCGGCAAGCTTTAAATCCGCCGCCATTGCCGCTTCTCGGGCCTGGGAAAGCTCTTTTTCAAGTTGTATCAATCGGTCCATCTGAGAAGCGCTGAGAGACCGGGTTTCCTTAAACTCCGCGCTGAGGGCCTCATGCCTTGCAACAAAGTCGTTGAGCTCTTTTTTCATCCGCGCTTCATTTGATTTTCCGCGCTCTTCGAGCATTTCCGAGCGCTCAAGAGCTTCGGTCAAGGAATTTTGGAGCGCGACGGATTTTTTCCAAAGCTCTTCGTTTCTCTTTCGGCTTGAAGAGAACTCTTCCGTCAAAATTTGAATTCGGCCCCTTAAATTTTCGATTTCCTTTTCTGAGATTTCAGAACGGGTTTGGGCCTCGCTTAATTTCGCCTTAAGATTTTGAGATTCCTCCAAAAGCTCTAAAGCCTGCTTGCGCCACATTTCCGAATCTTTCAATAGTCCTTCCTTGTCGGCTTGATAAGCGCTTCTCTCCGCTTCCCGCGCGACGACAATCCGGTCTAAACTGGCCTGAACCTGCAAATTTTTGTCTTCAGCCAGGGCCAAGAGTTTTTCTAAATCTATATTTTTAGGCCCTAACTCCTTGACCTTGGAACGCCAATTTTCTATCTCGCGAATTAAAAGCGCGCGCTCTTCGGAATAAACTTTTTCGAGAGATTCTCTTCTCTCTTCCAGAATGCGTTCAGCCATCTGAACGCGCAAAGCCACTTCTTCCTTGATTTCATCTCGAAAGCCCTTAAGCGCCGCTTGAAGATGGGCTCTCTCTTCCTTGTAATAACTCTCAAAATGATTTTTTCTTCCCTCTAGATTTTTCGATTCCGCCTCTATTTGGGCCTTTCGGTCGGCCAGTTGCGCGTTTTTAGAAAGGAATTCTTCTTCAATGGCCGCGCGCCGCGCCTCTAGCGTCGCTTCCGAGCGGCGCATTTTTTCCCGGGTTTCAGTTTCCAGCTCGCTTCTCAGGCGGTTAAAATCGCGCTCCAAGGCCTCTTTTCTCGCCGCGAAATCTTTCTCGAGATGAAGCTGCTTTTGAGAAAGCATCTCTTGAAGCTGGGACACTTCCAATTCTTTTTTCGCGAGCAAGGCGACATCCAGTTTCCCGTCCAGCTTCAAAGATAGATACTCTTCAAGTTTCGCGTAATAGAGTTCGCGCTGGGTTGACTCGGCATTTTTAAGGCCGATTGTCTTTTGAAGGGAGATTAAATTTTCCTGGGTTTTTTCGCGCGCATTTTCCGCCGCTTCGGCTTTTTCGGAAAGCCCGGCTTTGTCTTTTTCAAGAGATTGAATTTTTTCCAGGGCCCATCTCAAAGCCAAACGCGCGGTGTCGAGGCTTTGAATGGACTCGATATCCTGCAAAGACCTGGGCTCATCCATACCCAGAATTTAACAGGCGGGTGTTACAAATTTAATTCAAAAAGCTCCCGTTTCGGGTTCGTTACGCCGCTTCCGCGTTTTGAGGAACCCAACCGTCTCGATGATTGGGCGGCGAATATTCGTAGGGACCGCGATAGGCACAAACAGGATTGACAAAGTTTCCATGCGGCGGCGGAGACGGGCAAGCCCAATCCAAGGTCGTCGCTTCCCAGGGATTATCGGAAACCCGCTCCCCTTTAAAGATGCTGCGGAAGAAATTGTAAATAAACGGAATTTGGGCCAGAAGCAGAATTCCGGCAAAAACAGAGCTGACGACATGCCATTTTTGCCAAGGAACGTTATGCGCCTGCGCCAAGGGATCCCACAATCTGCGGGATTGCCCGGCAAGCCCTAAGATAAACATCGGAAAAAACGTCCCGTTAATCCCGATGACCGTTCCCCAGAAATGGATTTTTCCGAGCGTCTCATCCATTTTGCGCCCGAACCATTTGGGAAACCAAAAATAAATCCCGCCAAAAAGGGCCATTAAAATTCCCGCGACCACGACATAGTGGAAATGTCCGATGACATAATAAGTGTCGTGAAGATAAATATCGGTGACGGTAACCCCCAAGGGGATTCCGGTCAGTCCTCCGATTCCGAAAAGCGGCAAGAATGAGAGCGCGAACAACATCGGAGTCGTAAAGCGAATAGAGCCTCCCTGAAGGCTAAAGACTAGGCACGTTAAAAGAATGACCGAGGGCACTGAAATCGCCAAGGTCGTGATCGCGAAGAAGTCCGACAAAAACGGGCTCATACCGCTAATATAAAGGTGATGCGCCCAAACGATAAAAGACAAAATGAGAATCGTTAAAAGAGAGCCCACCATCGCTTTATATCCGTACAGGGGTTTGCGGGAATTATTGGCGATGATTTCAGCTATGATTCCAATCGCCGGAAGAAGAAGCACATAGACCTCGGGATGCCCTAAAAACCAAAACAGATGCTGCCAAAGAATCGGCTGTCCGCCACCGGCCGCGCCCGAGGCATGGCCCAAAACCACCAGTCCCTGCGGCAAATAAAAACTGGTGTGGGCCACGCAATCCATCAAAAGAAGAATCGCCCCCGCTTCAACCGGCGGAAACGCCAGCAAAATAATCGCGGAAGTGACCAGCTGCGCCCAGACAAAAATCGGCAGGCGGCCCAAGGTCAAGCCCGGAGCCCGCATATTCAGCCCGGTGACAATAAAATTGATGGCGCCCAAAAGAGATGAGGTGATAATGAAAACCATCGCCAGAATCCAGATCGTCGTCCCGCGCGTAATCTCGGAAAGCGGCGGATAAGCCGTCCACCCCGATTGAAGCGGACCGCTGGGGAGAAAAAAGGAAGAAGCTAAAATTAAGCAACCAATGACGAAAGACCAATAAGAGAACATGTTAATCTTTGGAAAGGCCATATCCGGAGCCCCGACTTGAAGCGGAAGGACGTAATTTCCGAATGCGGCAAAACCCAAGGGCGCGATTCCCAAGAAGATCATCGCGGTGCCGTGCATGGCCCCAAGCATGTTATAAAGCTCTGGCGACATCACGCCATTGGGAGCGAGCTTGGCCGACAAAAGCCGGCCCAAAAGAGGAATCGGATGCATCGGGAAAGCCAGTTCCCAACGCATGATTAAGACAAAGAAAAATCCGATTAAAAGCGCGAAAAGAGAAGTAAACATATACTGAAGCGCGATGATCTTGTGGTCCGTGGAAAAAACGTATTTTTTCAGGAAACTGGTCTTATGTTCGCTCATCAAAAATACCTCTCTAGAAGTTATTGGCGGAATTGGCCACCGGTAGAGTCGGAGACTTGCTTTTAAGCCATGCGGCAAAATCTTCCGGGCTCTGGACGATGACATGCCCGACCATCAAGCTGTGTCCGAAACCGCACAACTGCGCGCAAGCCAAATCATAAGTTCCGGCCTTAGTCGGTTTAACCCATAAAGGGATATCCATCCCTGGAACTACGTCCTGCTTGATGCGAAATTCCGGAACGGCAAAATCATGAACCACGTCCATCGACATCAGATGAATAAGAGCTGTTTTTCCCAGCGGCAAATGAAGCTCATTGGCTAAGACAATATCGTCTTGGGCCGCCGGATCGTTATAATCAAGCCCAATGGGATTTGAGAAGCTGACTAATTCCTTTTTGCGCTTGCCAAATTTTCCGTCCGGCCCGGGGTATTGGATATTCCAGGCAAACTGCTGGGCCAAGACGTTGATTTCTATCACATCCGGCCCCATCGGCATATCTTCTTTGATTTTTCCCCAGACCGGAATTTCCCAAAAAACAATCAAAACCATTTCCAGAACCAAAACCAAGGCCCCCGGCAATATCGCTTTTGAAATCCCTTCGGATTTTTCGTATTCAGCTTGGGAACCAGGTTTTTTTCTATAGCGAAAAACCAAATAGGCTAAATAGACGCTCCAGGAAAAGAAAACAAAAACAATAGAGGCAAAAGTCAGCCGCAAGCCAAAATCAATATCCGCGGCATAACTGGAAGCCGCAGGCGGAAGTCCAAAGAGATGAAGAATACTCATTTTATTTGGCCTCTTTCTGTACGTTTTGGATGCAAGGCTTAAGGCTTACGTCAACCCGGCAGATATGCTTTGTCAGCCACTCGCCGACGAATTTATTGACCTCAAAGAGCAAACTCTTTATTTCCAAATCGGACCCGCACTCGCCCAAGCGCCTGAACCATTCCTTGGTTTTTTCAACAAAAAGGCCGTGAGCGTCTTTATTGGCCTTGGCCAGCGGGCATATATAAACATCCATCATCCGCTCTTCATGGACAAAATGGGCCAAGCCGTAGTTTCTCAAAGCCACCAAGGCGCGCTCAACGGCAATATGATCAAGGTCCCCCTGCGCCAAAGTCTCCATGCGGTTGGAGAGCTCAAAAAGGTTTTCATGCTGGTGGTCGAGAGAGTCAAGACCGGTCGCCATCGTGCTGGGTTCAAATTTGTAGATCATAATTGACCTCGCTATAGATCTCGCTTAAAAAGGTATCGAGCTACCCAATGATTATAGAGGAAAGGAAAAAATCCTTCTATGATCTAGATCATAGAAGGATCGGAGAAAACTTAGCGGGAGGATTTGAAGGCTAAAAGGGTTAAAATCCCAAGGATCGTCACCAAAATATTGGCGAAGATGATGATGTGGGGCATCGTCAAAACAGCGGCCCAGGCGGGGAAAATTTGGCTTAGGCTGGCGGCGATAAAGATAGGGAGAGTCCCCAAGATACTAGCCGTCATCATCCATTTAGAGAGATTTTTGAGTTTGGATTGATGCAGTTTTTCTTGGTAGAGACTCATCCATTTGTTGGAATTAATCATGATCATGCCGCCCATGACCCCCGCAAGGACCATCGATAAAGCGGGTATGGAAAGAAGAGAGCTGGCCCACAAAAACGCCAAGGCCGTCCCCACTCCAAAAAATGTCCAAGACCTCTCCCCTTTTTTAGGAAGAAGAGCCATGGTCGCTAAAAACCCGAACACCCAGCTTCCAAAGTCGTAAGACCCAATAATATTTCCGGTCATTTTGTCCGAGTGAAGAATTCCCAGGGAAATGGCGGCGGCAAAAACCGCATACAGGGAAAAATGCATTAAGCGAAAGAACACAAACGGAACATAATTTCGCCAAGAAAGCCCTTTCTCGGAAGTTTTATCGAGCGCTACCGGAGAAGCGGGAGAAGCGTTCGGCTTATGTAGCTTTAAAGAAGCGTAAAATAAAGTTGAAATCAGGAAAAAGGAACTGGAAATTCCCAGCATTACGCTTCCACCGAAAACATGAAGAAGCGGGACCGAAATCATCGCCATCGCAATCGAACTCAACTCCACCCATTGATAGGCGTAGTTAAGGCCAAATTCCCGCTGGGACCTATCCGCAATCAAAAGCGGAGGAATTAAATTCTCGGTCACTCCCCGCGTCGCGCCGTAGACCAACCCCGACAAAGCCGACCCCAGCAAAAACGCTCCCAAAAGAGCGGCATGGGATAAATGAAGAAAAATGGCTGCGGGAACAAGTCCGCCGCTTAAAGCGGAAATAATCAAGGCGGCGTTGTTAATGACCTTGGGGCTAAAATGGCCGACAAAAAAAGCTCCGGTCCAAGCGCCGGGAATGCGGGCAATCAAATTGACGCCGGAAGCGATAATGGCTTGGGAAAGGCCAAAGACCTGCGCGGTAAACACCGGAAGAGCCACCGCCTGCATTTCTCCCCCCATCGCGGCGATAGACCAACCCGGAACATATTTCCACAA
>JAKAQV010000191.1 GCA_021819565.1 bacterium
TCCTTGGTTTTTAGTTCCTTGGCGCGTTGAATATCATCAATGTAATAGCTGTTTCCGCCGTCGATGATGACATCGTCTTTGGAAAGAAGCGCGGCGAGTTCTGAAACGGTTTTTCCCGTAACGCCGGCGGGAACCATGATCCAGATTGCGCGCGGGGTTTTCAGTTTGGCTACAAAATCCTGGAGGGAGGACGCGCCTGTGATTCCTGGTCCTGTCAGAGCTTTGACGGATGCGGCGTTCACATCATAAACCACGCACTCATGCCCATTTTTTGTGAGACGGCGAACTAAATTTGCGCCCATGCGTCCAAGTCCAATCATTCCTAATTGCATAAGACACCTCTCAATTGACGGATTTTAAGGGCTCGGCGACGCTTTGAACCGCCGACCTGTTTGAAATCAAAATAAATCCAACCAGTGAAAAAGCCGCCGCGATGAGCGCCCAAGCCGCCAATTGCCCGATTCCGATTAAATATCCGGCCAAAAGCGGAGAGACAATGGAGGCAATCGAGTTTAAGGATTGCGTCAGCCCCAAAACCACGCCTTGCTCTTTTCTTCCGGTTACGCGAGTGATAAGACTGGTCAAGGCGGGCCTTAACACTCCGGTTCCAAAAGCCGTCGCGGTAAAAATAGGGATGATGAGAAAGACCGGATGATCAAAGGCCAGCGCGATGAGACCTAAGGCGGCGGAGAGAAATCCCGCGCGGGCCAGAGCCTGTTCTCCGTAGCGCTTGACCAGGCGGCCCAAGAGTCCGCCTTGAATAATGAGACCGAGAAAACCGGAATAGGCATAAAGGTATCCTACCTGTTTGGGGCCAAAGGGATGACCATGAATAAAAAACCGGCGCTCGGCAAATAGCGCGAAGCCTTGGATAAAGAGAGAAAACATCAGGCAGAAAAGGAGAAACTCAATGAGAAGCGGAGCGAGTTCCGGGCGCTTAAAATAATCAAGGTACGCCCCCCAGTCAAGCAGTCCCAAACGTTTTCCGCCGGGGCCCGTTTCATTTTCCGCGGCGGCGTGTGGAATCGCCTGCGGCAAGAGAAAATAAGTGCAGAGAACACTCGTGAAAGAAAGCGCGGCCGCGGCCCAGGCCGGATAGGCGTAGTTATATTGCGCGAGAAAACCGGAAAGAGCCGGTCCGATCAAAAAACCGAGCCCAAAAGCGATGCCGATAATGCCGAAAGATTTCGCGCGGTTTTCAGGCTCGGTCACATCCGAAATATAAGCCTGGGCCAAGGAGAGATTTCCTGCGGTGATGCCGTCTAAAAAGCGCGAGAAAAATATCCACGCCAGAGTTTTGGCCCAGCCGAGCACCAAAAAGCCCGCGAAGGTTCCGATTTGGCTGACGATTAAAAGCGGACGCCTTCCGTAGCGGTCGGAGAGTTTTCCCAACATCGGCCCCGCGATGAGTTGGCAAAAGGCGTAGGTCGCAATCAAAAGCCCTACGATCTGCGGCGTCGCTCCATAACGCTCCGCATAAAAAGGAAGCAGCGGCAAAATCAGCGTCATACCGAGTATATCAACGACAACGATCAGAAATATCGGAAGAAGAACGTTTTTCTTTTTAGCTGTTGAGTCCATAACCCCATTCTACTAAACAGTCAAGGGGTAATGGTTTTTGTTTGGAAGTTTCGATTTCCTGCTTTGGCGTTTGCGGATGGAAACGAGCGGGCGATGGGAATCGAACCCACGTCCGAAGCTTGGGAAGCTTCTATTCTACCATTGAACTACGCCCGCATATCCGACGGGTTTATTTTAGCTCTTTGTCGGCGTATGATGCAAAAATTATTCTTTCTTCAAATCAAAACAGGCGTTGATGGCGGAGGTGATTTTACTTCCTCCCAACGGAATTTTATGAGCGATAAGCCAGGTATCGGAATAAAGCCCTATGGGCTTTGGGTGGAGCTTGACTAATCGCCCTTCCTGAAGTTCTTCTTGAATAGTAGCGGGGTTAATCGCCACGATGCCGTCTCCCTCAAGAACCATGGCGCGAATAAGCTCGGGATCCTCGACTTCGACTTTTATTTTTGCCGTAATCCCCATTTTTTTAATGAGCTTTTCAATCTGAATTCTTATGGGGTTGCCGGGGGCGCGCAATAAAAAATGGGCTTCCCTGAGAGCGTGTGGAAAGGGCGGAAGCTTTTTTTTGAAAGACTCGGTTGCGACAAAGTAAGCCGCGGCTCTTGATATGAGAGTTTCCTTATATAAGGAAGGGGGTTCGGGGTTAAGGTTCGCGTCGCAGATGGCTATGTCTATTTGACGCCGCTCCAGTTTGTGTCTCAGTTCTTCCCAGGAATGGGAAGAAATGCGCAGGAAGATGTCGGGGATTTTCTCCTCAAGAACGCGTTTGATTCTGAGAATTTCGTGAGGAGCGACCGACAAGGAGGTTCCTATCCGCAAAACCGTCTGAGCCGATTTTTTTTCAACAAGGGGAGAGAGAACATCTTCCATTCGGGAAAACACCTCTTGGCAGGATTCAAAAATTTCAAGTCCTTCCAGGGTGAGGCTCATGCCGCTTCTTTTGCGATGAAAAAGTTTGGCGTTGAGTTTTTGCTCGAGAGATTTTATCTTGACGCTCAAGGTCGGCTGCGTGAGCCCG
>JAKAQV010000192.1 GCA_021819565.1 bacterium
GAAAAAAAGGGCTCATCCTTTTTTCAAAATCGGTCGCGGAGGGAAAATAATTGCTGACATGAAAGCCGTTTCCCACCCAATGCTCGGGAGCGCCCCTAAAAATTCTCTCAATCGTTCTTTTCATACTTGGTCTTTCCCTAGAGTAACAGACAAATGGAATTTCATCAAGAGTCCATCGTGAAAATCAACAAAAGCCCGTTTCCATAACGGATTGAACGAAACCGGCGCTTGATTTTTCCTCCGAGTCCGGCTCCCAGGGCGAAAAAAAGCGGGTCAAAATGCTCGGGAGTGGGCGCGGCCAATGCGGCATGGGGCGCAAGTTCTTTGTATTTTTTAAGACCTTTGACGTCTCCGGCATCAATTTTTGGCTCAAGCCATTGATCAAACTCCGTGGCCCAGGAATCTGGGGGATCGTTTTTCCCCTCAAAATGGACGCGCCTGAGATTGTGAATAAGGGCCCCGCAGGAAAGAATTAAAATGTTTTTCTTTCTTAAATCAGAGAGGGTTTTTCCCATCTGAATTATTTTTTCGGGATTTTGACCGGCCGGAACCGACAATTGAACCACCGGGATATCGGCCTTGGGATAAATGCGGGACAGAGAAACCCAGACGCCGTGGTCAAGGCCGCGGCTTTGGTTGACTTGAGCTTTTATGTTCGCTCCCAAAAGTAAATGGACCGCTTCTTGGGCGAGTTGAGGGTCTCCGAGACAGGGGTATTTCTTATCGTAAAATTCTCGCGGGAAACCGTAGTAATCGTAAATGGTCTCGGGAGAAAGAGAGGCCGTCGCCTCAAGGGGGCCATTTCCGGTGTCCCAATGCCCGGACATCGCCAAAATTCCGTTTGGCCGCGGGAGTTCCCTTCCTAAGATTTCGAGGGCCTTGGTGTAATCATCGTCTTCAAACGCCGGCATCGGCCCAAAATCGCTGACGAAGGCGACAGGCATTAAAAAAGGCATGGCGATATATTATCTCATTTAAAAAATAATATGATAAAAGCGTCGCTTTAAATTAAAGGAGGGTAATATGTCTAGAGCCAAAGCGCGTCACATCTTAGTTTCGACCAAGGAAAAATGCGAGGAATTGAAAAAACAAATCGAGGCCGGAGCTGATTTCGCCGAAATGGCGAAAAAGCACTCTTCCTGCCCCTCAAGCAAACAAGGCGGAAACCTGGGCGAATTCGGCCCCGGGGAAATGGTGCCAGAATTCGACAAGGTGGTTTTTAGCGCGGAAATCGGCAAGGTGCAAGGCCCGGTTAAAACTCAATTCGGCTATCACTTGGTCGAGGTCACCAGCCGAAGCTGATTTCTATGCGAAACAGCCGTCTTGCGCTGGCTCTGGCCTGTTTGGGGCTTTTTGGTTGCGCTCATTCGCGCTCTGTCATCAAACGCGATGACGAAGCGGGTTTTGGCAGTTACCGCGCTATCGGCGTTCCCGCCTTTGTAGATCCTCGGGGCCAAGGCCAAAAAATCGCCGATGCTGTCAATCGTGATCTGGCGGCCTTGACTTATAACCCAGTCGATGGCAAGGTCATCGCCAAGATTCTCGCCCAGCATAAGCCCAGCAAGGATTTTGGCTATAGTTTGGAGACTCTCCAACTCATTCGCAATCAAACCTCGGCGGACGCCGTCATTATCGGACGGATGTCTCCGGACTGGAGCGCGGCCTTTGTCATGATGTTTGAGACCAATATGGGGGAACAGGTCTTGCGGGGAATTATCCGGCCCTCGGGGCGCAAAAAGGTTTTCAAAAATGCAGATGAGGTCGCTTTAGCGGTCGTTAAGGCTATTACGCAATAGGGGCTGATGCTGCGGCCTTCGCGCACTTTTCTCATCGACGGCTCCAACGCCGTTTATGCCGTCTTTGGCCCGTGGCCGGAAACCCTCAAAGAACAAAACCGTTGCGCCTGGGATTTTATTTCCGCTTTGAACGAGTGGACTCTTGGGACTTCGGAATTTTCAATTGAGCTGGTTTTTGACGGGTTTTACCGGGCTATACCGGAGGTGAACCGGCAAAAACTTCGCGTTATTTTTTCAGACGAGGCGAAAGCGGATTCAATTATTCTTGAGCGCATCCGGTCCCTGATTTATTTTAAGGAAAAGGTGACACTGGTGACGCGGGATCAGGATCTGGCGCAAGAGGCTCGGAGAGAAAATGCAAAAATTTTGGATCCGCAAAAATTCTGGAGCATGATTTCTCGCCCATTGTGATGAAAAATATAAAGACCGCGGCTGTTTGTGTTTTTATTTTTATTTCTTCGGGCTTAAAAGCGAAGGCGGATTCTCTTAAATCCCAGATTGATGAAATCAATCGCCTAGTCCTTAAAGAAAAAGGGCAAAATTCTTTTAAGATTGAAGAGTTAGATAAAAAGATAGAGAAATTGGGCGTCCATATTGCCCGCCAAAAGGCGAAGGCGATAGAACCCTTGGGCGCCGTCGCTCAAGATTCCCATTGGCCGCTTAAAACCCGGGTTTTTTGCGTCAATTTTTTGGGTTTGATTCATGACCCCGGAGTTTTCCCGGTTTTGTCTAAAATCCTTCTCGATTCATCCCTGCCCGATGTCTTGCGCTCGGAAGCGGCTTCCTTAATTTCAGAAATC
>JAKAQV010000043.1 GCA_021819565.1 bacterium
CTAGTCGAAGTCTTGATTTTGTTTGCCTAGAATTTGAGAGAGATGAACCCCGACCATGGCGCCGCCGCCCAAGGGGGTTTTGTCCATCGGGTATCCCAAATGCGCGGCCACGAAGACGATTTTGTTTCTCATCTCAGGATGATTGTATCATTTGAGCTATGAGCGCAAGAATTCTCGTCTTCGGGGGGAGTTTTGATCCGCCGCATAAAGGCCATCAAGCTCTTCTTAAAGCGGCCGAGGAAAAAATTCATCCCGACAGGGTTATCGTGATTCCGGCCTATCATTCTCCTTGGAAAAGAAATTCTTCGGCTTTGCCGGAACAGCGGTTTCAAATGGCGAAACTCGCTTTTCCGGATGCGGAAATAAGCCCACTAGAAATGCGCTCGCGCCGGCGGGTCTACGCTGTTGAAATTCTAAGGCGGCTCAAAAAAGAAAATCCCGATGCCGAGATCCATTTTGTGATCGGTTCGGATTTGGCCGTGCGTTTTGATGAATGGAAAAACCCTTGGGAGTTGCGAAAACTGGCCCGCTGGTGGACGGCCATTCGGCCTCCTAAAAATGGCAAGATTCCCGCCTCTTTTAACTTGATTTCTCGCGCGATGCCGGAGATTTCTTCGACAGATTTAAGAACGCGTTTGTTGATGGGAGAAGAGGTCTCCGGGAAAATGGATTCCCGCGTTCTTGAATGGATTAACCAAGAAGGCCTTTACGGAGTGTCCATTCTTTCCAAACTCAAGAAAATTTTAAAACCCGAACGCCTGTTACACTCCATTTCTGTGGCCAGGCTTTCTCGCAATTTGTCTTCCGTTTGGCGGGTAGATTCTTTTGAGGCGGCCTTGGCCGGGCTTTTGCACGACGCGGGCAGAAGCATTCCGGTTTCAGAGATGAAATCTTATTGCCAAAAACGCCGCCTGCGCATTCCTCTTTTGCGGGAGGTTTCCGCGTATCAGCCGATTCTCCTTCATGCCTATATCAGCGAGGATATCTCTCGGCGAATCTTTGGAATTAAAAATGAGGATATTCTTAAAGCGATTCGGCATCACACCTTAGGGGCCTTCGCGATGGGAAACTTGGAGCGCTTGATTTATGTCTGCGATACTTGTTCTGAAGACCGGAATTATTCCGAGGCCGCTCAACTTCGAGAACTGGCGGCGCGCGACCCTCAAGAGGCTTTCCTGGAATGTCTCAACGGAAAAATTCGGCATGCCTTGTCTTTGCGCGGGTGGATTCACCCGTTTCCCATCCAAGTATGGAATTCCCTCATTCTCTAGTTCAGACCGAGCGCTGGTTGGCCGTTTGCGCCGCTGGCGTGTTGCTTTTGTCCGGCCTCATCGAATTTTTTTCTCCCTTTTCCCAAACCTTGCGCTCAAAGAGGCCTTGGGTCATCGAGGACAAAAACGGCTTTAGCATTGTTCACGAAGGCTCTCAAGAGGAGAAAATTTTCGCGCAGGGCTCCCAGAGGCGGGAGATGGAAGGAATTTTCAAAGGCCTGGGAATTGAGGTCCATGACTGGCGGCTTTCTCCGCAATCGTTTTCCGGAAATTTAAACCGTTTTTTGTTTTGGATGAAAGCTCGGGCCTTAAAATTGGGAGAAGTCGACAGGGTGTCTCTTTCGGTCAATCCCAAGACGGATCAGGAATTGGCGGCTAAGCTTCTCTACCCGCCCCGAACGGACTCGTCTCTGGCGGTGGTGACAGAAATTATGAACGCCTCGAAAATCCCCGGGCTCGCCACGGAGGCCGAGAAAGTTCTAAGATTAAACGGCATGGATGTGGTGAGCGTCGGTAATTCCGAGACCAATTTCACTCGGACCGTCGTTTATGACCGGACGGGAAACCCCAGCGCGGCCTGGCGGGTTTGGCGCGCCTTGGGATGCTTGAACGCGAGGGAAGAGACCTTGGTCGATTCAAAAAATTTAGTGGACGTTAGCGTTTTTTTGGCCGCGGATTGCCCCTTGGGCGCGACTTCGCGAACTTTAAACTTAAAGCGGATTTGGCGAAATATTTTTTTTGCAAAAGGAGCGTAAAAGATGGAACTCATTGAAGTACTCAAAGCGGTTGTCTCTGCCGGGGCCTCTGACGCCCATCTAGTCATCGGAAAACCGCCGATGATGCGCTTAAACGGAGAGATGAAGGAAGTTCCCGGTTTTCCCATTCTCAGCGCGGAAGAATCCAAGCGCCTGGTCTATTCCATTCTCTATGATGAACAGCGGGCAAAATTAGAGGCCAACTGGGAATTGGACTGCTCTTTTAGCGCGACGGGTTTGTCGCGTTTTCGCGTCAACGCCTTTGTCCAGAAAAACGGGGTCGAGGCGGTGATGCGCGTGATTTCTTCTAAAATACCGACGCCCGAGGAAATTAATCTTCCGGAGGCCATTGCGCGCTTTGCGAGCTTGGACCGGGGGCTGGTCCTCGTCACGGGTCCGACGGGCTCCGGGAAATCGACGACATTGGCGTGTCTTATTGAGATGATTAATCAAAAATCTCCGGTTCATATTTTGACGGTGGAAGATCCCATTGAGTTTGTCTATGAGCCCAAGCAAGCGATTTTTCGCCAGAGGGAAGTGGGGCAAAACACCAAGTCTTTTGCCGCCGCCTTAAAATCGGCCTTGCGCGAAGACCCCGACGTGATTTTAGTCGGAGAATTGCGCGATCTTGAGACCATTCAACTCGCGGTGACGGTGGCCGAAACCGGACACCTTTGTTTCGCGACCCTTCATACCCAAGATTGCGCCTCGACCATCGACAGGATGATCGACGTTTTTCCGCCGCATCAGCAGGCTCAAATTCGGGTTCAGCTGTCAACGGTGTTGCGCGGGGTCGTCGCCCAGACCTTGGTGCTTAAAAAAGACAAGCAGGGGCGCGCGGCCGCGCGGGAGATTATGGTGGTCAACCCCGCGATTTCAAACTTGATCCGGGAGGGAAAAACTCATTTAATCTACGGCTCCATTGAGACCGGGGCCAAGACCGGCATGATTTCGATGGATAAATCCTTGGCGGAATTGGTTAAAAAAGGAATCGTCTCGGTTGAAGCCGCCATTGAAAAAGCGCGAAACCCCGATTCTCTGAGGCAATTAGCCGGTCTTCCCCCAAAGGCGGCCCAATAATGGCTCCAAAAATAAAGAATTTCGCCGTCCTAGCGGCCCGGGCGGCCTCCGATAAAAAGGGGGAAGACATTCTTCTTTTGCGCCCCGGCAAAAAAAGCCCTCTGGCCGATTATTGGTTGTTTGTGACCGCGAACTCCCGACCGCACCTAGAGGTTTTAGAGTGGGAAATTAAAGAGAGGCTAAAGGCGAGCGGGCTTTATTGTCTTCACCGGGCTAAACCCGCTTCCGATCATTGGCGGGCGCTGGATTTCGGCGGTTTGATGGTTCATATCATGACTGCGGAAACCCGTTCTTTTTACGCCTTGGAAAAAATCTATGCCGATTCTCCGGTCGTCGATTGGGAGTCGGAAGATTCGCCGGCGTCAAAGGCGGTGAGATGATCGTAAATTTTCAAAAGAAAATCGCGGAAAAAATTCGCTCTTGGGCTCAAGCGCGATCTTTGAGTCTTCCTGAAGAATTGCCTCTTTCTTTGGCCCCGGCGCACGTCAAAGCCGACCTCAGCTTGGTTTGTCCTCTTCAAATCGCGAAGATGAACCAAAAAAATCCGCTGGATTTGGCCAAGGAAATAGCGGAAATTCTTGGCGGGTTGGATGGAGTTGAGCGCGCGGATCCCGCCCCGCCCGGATTTGTCAATCTGACTCTTTCAGAGGAAGTTCTTTGGGAGAACTTGAAAACGGCCGTTCGCTCTCCCGGCGTTTATGGCCGAAGAGAAGACATCAACCCCGAAAAAATGATCATCGAGTTTGTTTCCGCCAATCCCACCGGGCCTTTGCATCTTGCCTCCGGACGGGGAGGCGCCTTGGGAGATTCCTTGGTCCGGATTTTAAAACGCCTGGGGCATGAAGTCGCGGCGGAATATTATATTAACGACGCGGGAAATCAAATTGAGAAATTCGGGAAATCCCTTTGGGCGCGAAGAAAAGGCGAGCCTGTTCCCGAAGACGGCTATCATGGAGAGTATATCGCTCAACTCGCCCAGTCTTTTCCGAAAGAGGCGGATTCCTGGAGCGCCGATGAATTGGCCAAACATGGAATCGAGGCTCTTTTGAAAACCCATCAGGAAGATATGGCGGCTTTTGGAGTTTCTTTCGATCGTTGGTTTCGGGAGTCTGAGCTTCACAAGGCTAAGGCCTTGGACGCGGCGCTTGAGATTCTCAAAGCCCGCGGAATGGTCTATCAAAAAGACGGCGCGACTTGGTTAGGCACGGCCTCAAGCTCATCTTCTGAGGACGACAAGGACCGGGTTCTTATTCGGCAAGACGGGCGCCCCAGCTATTTTTTAGCCGATATCGCCTATCATCAAAATAAATATTCCCGGGGTTTTTCGCGTTTGATTGATATCCTGGGGGCGGATCATCATGGATACGTGCCGCGCATGAAAGCGGCGATAGCGGCCTTAGGCTATCCGGAAAAATCCTTTCATGCGATTGTCCATCAGCTCATTCTTCTTTTCCGGGGGAAAGAGCCGGTCAAAATGTCCAAACGCGCCGGTGAATTCGTGCGCCTCAAAGAGGTGATTGACGAGGTGGGAAAAGACGCCTGCCGGTTTTTCTTCGCGATGAGAACGCCCCATTCCCATCTCAATTTCGATCTGGAACTCGCCAAAAAACGCACTTCGGAAAACCCGGTTTATTATTGCCAGTATGTTCACGCGCGCATCTGCTCGATTTTTGAGGAGGCGGAGCGCCAAAAAATAGCCGAAAAAGGGATAGTTCCCTTTTTTCAAAAAAAGGGAGCGCCTCTTTTTCCGGAAGAGCGCGCCCTCTTAATTAAAATCGCCTGGTTTCCCGAGATTTTAAAGAGCGTTGAAAAAGAATTGTCTCCGCATCCGCTGGCCAATTATGTCCTGGAATTGGCGGGTCTCTTCCACCCGTTCTACGAGAAATGCCGGGTGGTGGATTCTCAAGACCTTGAGCTTTCCCGCGCCCGGCTTTTTTTGTGCGAGGGCGTTCGCCTCATCATCAAAGAAGCCCTGGGCCTTATCGGCGTCTCGTCTCCGGAAAAGATGTGAAAAAAAGATTGTAGGGGTTTATCTGTAGGGCGTTTGGCCTAAATAATTTTCTTCGTTATAAATCTGTAACCTGGAAATACTATCCTCCTTTCAAAGCGCCAAAGCTATGAGCATCCGAATATCGCATCCGCGCGGCAAGTGGAAATGGAAACTGTCCCTGCATTCACTCGCGAAGCGAGAGCGTCCCGGAACATCTATGGGAAAGGTTTTATGGTCCGGCCTATTTCCACTTGCGCTTTTTTCTCTGTTCCCCAAAGCTTCAAGCGCCCAGCAGATTTTTATCGATTCTATTTTTACCCAGCAGGTTAACCCAAACTGCATCGTTCAAGACACCGTGGGAGGCGTTCCGCGCTTTATCTGCCCCCCGATTCCGCTTTCGCCAACGGATTTGTGTACTGGAATCCTCAGTTCTCCGGCTTGCGGGACCGGCGGGGGACAAAATTTCTCGGGGGCTCCCACGATTAATCCTGATTATTATGCGGGGTTTGGAAATATATCCAATGACCCGCATATCGAATTTGATCAAGAGGGACAGTCGGGCACTGGCGGGTTTGGCGCGGCCCAATGTTCCGCCCTGGCCACTCAACAGTTAAGTAATCTGGGAGCCCTGGTTACGGACGGGGTAACGACAACACAAACCCAATCAGCTCCGTCTACGGTTCCTTTAATTCCTTGGCCGTCGGATGAGGCCTCAAACATTTGTAATAGCGAGATCTATCTCTGCGCCTCGGTGGGTTATGATTTAAGCGAGGCGCTTTTACCCGGTAGCGGCGTTCCCCTGGCGCCCATGGCGATTGATTCGCTTGAGTATGAAGTTTTTCAATACGCCAATGGTTCTAATCCCTTAGACCCCACTTCAACCCCGCCTTTAAGAACTTTCTTTATCAATAATGTCGGATATATCCCTCCGGATGGATTTCAGGGTTGTACGACTGGAATCAGTGGAGAACCGGGATGCCCGGATCTCGGGCCTTATTGCGTTCCTTGGGACGGTTCCATTAATATTCAGGGGATTTTTGGCAAGACCAACGGTCAATTTGGCTTTCGGGCGACAGTCGCGACCAATGAGACTCAATCCTTGACCGGAAATATTCAACTTTCCAATGTGCAGGCCTATCCCTCGGGCTCGACCAATGACGCGGACTTTGTGAATTATCCACTCACTCAAACGATTCCCTCATATTCAGCGATTGACACAATCACAAGTGGATCTCTGACCCTTGTTTCCACCAATTCAAGCAGCGGTTATTTGTCCCCCGGCGATGCTGTCAGTTTGAATCTCAACTCCAGCAGCGCTAATGGGATCACTTATATTCAAAGTGGGACTTATAATGGGAGCATCCTATCGACAGGGGTGACCGGCGTTTCTTTTTCGGCGCAGTCAACCAGCATTCAAGGGGCGGAGATTGGAGGCGTGCTTTCTTGTAATAGCAGTAACTGCGTGGGATCAGGAAACGGACTTTTGCTCAACGGAACGGGGAGCCTGAGCTTAAGCCAAGGGACCTTTGCCAATGGTTCTGGAGCGGCAGGAGCCGTTACTTCAGGGACCATTAATTTTAGCGTTGCCAGCGGGGGTGGGACGGCTTCTATCACTGGCGGTAGTTTTAGCTATCAATCCGCCGGTTCTTTTACCGCCGGGGCCAATGTTTTACAGCAACCGATTACGGTTAATGTCGTCGATGTCCATGTCGTTCGCTCGTCTCCGACCTTGGTCGGGAAATTAACTCCCGTAGCGGCCGAGCCTTATAATTTGACCTATCGCCTCTCGGAAGACGCGACCATGTTTATTGAAATTACGACCGTCACGGTCCCTAGTGGAGTCATCAATCAATCTACTGTCACCATCGTTCGGCATCTGGTCAACGGGCTTCCGCGGGTGGGCGAGGGTTACCCGGGCGGAACCCTGACTAATGGAGATGCCTGGGACGGGCGTTATGATAATGGAGATTTGGCCCCGCCTGGGAACTATTTGGTCTATCTCCAGGCCGAAAACGCGGATCAGTATGGGCTTGATATTTCCGCTCCCTATACCTATCCCATGTCCATTAATCCGCTTCAAATCACCGATATTGCGGTGACTCCTCTTGAAGGCGGATCGACCTCTTTGGCGGTGATTGGATACACCTTGACCGAGCCCGCGACGACATTTTTGGATATTTACCCGCCGGGCGTTCAATTTTGTTCTCCTGTGTCGATAGGAGGGCAGGAGATTGTGCCGCTGTCGAGCGTTAACAATCCAGGGTTAGACACGGGAGCGGGAGTCAATCAGGCGATTGCGCCACCCAAGAATTTTTATCCGTATATGGGGCCTTGTCCAACATCGGGGCCCATTGTTTCTAATGTTTCTCCCATTCAGCATATCGTCCAATCCCAACCGTCCCGCACGCCGGTCATCGATTGGTGGGACGGGAGAGACAGCTCGGGAAATCTCTTGCCGGATGGAGATTATGTGTATGTTCTCTATGCGGAACTGGCCTCTCAAAATGGCTATCCGTTTAATGGAAACCCTAATGATTCGCGCATTTGGACCATGGTGGCCAATACCGGCTTTATCCCAGTGGTTCGGGGGCTTGTGGGAATTAGCCAAATTACGCCGACTTCAACTGTCGTCGGTTCAAGCCCTCCGGTCGCGGGAATCAACCCCTTTGAATTTACCTATACCCTGACCCGGGACGCCACGGTTAAGGTTGATATTTTTAACGAAGCCAATTCTACTGCGGTTGTGAGGCATCTAATTTTGGGTGAGTCCAGATCCGCCAACATTCCCAATACCGAAATTTGGGATGGAACCGATGACAATGGTCTCTACGTCTCATCCGGGGATTATCTGGTTCAACTCGAAGCTTGGGACCCGGCTTTCCCCGCTTTTGTCTCGACTACCACCGCTATTTTCCCGGTTGATATGTTCCGGACGACCAATTTGACGGTGTCTCCGCTTCTTTCGGGAACGACCGCCACGGCATTTATTAATTATGAGGAATCTAACGCCATGTGGACGGGAATTAATATCTATGAACCGGGGACCATTATTAAAAACGTCAATACTTCTTGGCCGCCATGCGGACAAGTGGTTCAAAATAGCCCTTGTAATGATGTCGTTGCCTCCAACGGAGTTCCCGAAGTGCCTTTCTATCAAATTTACGGAATGCGCGCGGGGCGTCTGATGGTCTCGGACAATTGGCCAGGAATTGACTCCAACGGAATCATGGTTTCGGATGGAGATTATCCCTTTACCTTGGTTGCTCAGGCGACGGTTCCGGTCGAGGGCGGCTCTGCTTATTCAACCGACCGCATCGTGGGAATTATTCCAGTTGCCAGGGGAATCATCGGCGTTCCTATTTTTAACGTCGAGCCGACTATCGCCAGAACTTATTACTCAAGTCAAACAGTCGAACTTGATCCATTTACCATCAATTTTGAATTGACGCGCCCGTCTTCGGTGACAATCAATGTGGTCAATGACAATACCCCGCCGCAGGTGATTCGCAATTTGGTTTTCGGGCAATCATATGACGGGGGGGTTCCCGTCAACGCCGTATGGGATGGACGGGATAATTATGGCAATTTCCCGCCTCCTAATTTCTATACCATCGTCATGACGGCGCAAGACGTGGCTTCAGAAAACTCCCTCCTCTCTTTGTCGACTTCTGCGGCGACGATTAGCTATTTCCCTATTCAGATTTATGATTTGGCGGTCAGCCCCATTAATCTCCAAAATCCTACGGCGCGCATCTTTTATCAAGTCTCGGAACCAATGAAGGTCGCGGTCTTGGTTTATCGTCCCAATACGCAATTTCCCAATTCCAATATCAACCAGTCTTATTGTCCCCAGATTGGAAGCCCGAGCCCGCCTGCTTATACGACGACTGGGGGAATCGGCTCGTTGGTCAAGGTGCTGGTTTCAAACCAGCCGCCGCGCCAGCCAGTCGAGACTGATTGGGATGGAACCGACCTCAGTTTCACCAAGGTCCCGGATGGGGATTACACCTTTACGGTCATAGGATCTACCGACAACACCGCCATTGACACGATTACGGGACAAGTGACTCAGGGAGACCTCTGCGAACTCTCCATTGATCAATATATTGAGAATTTGCCGGTCAGTAGAAACGGATCCTTAAACCCCCAGGGAGATTTTGATCAAAATACCTACGCCTATCCCAATCCTGCGTACGGGCCGACGGTGACTTTTTCAATCTGGGTGCCTTTCCAGGGCGATGTCTTCATGAGGATATATACGATGGCGGGAGAATTGGTCTATCAACATGATTTCGGACAGGTCCCTCCCGCATATGACAGCCCGTCTCCTCTGACATATGTATGGAACAAAGACAATGAAGCCGGGCGTCCGGTGGCGAAAGGAATTTACTATGTGGTCTTTCAAGCTCAGGAAACTTACGGAAATAAAAATTTTGCCCAAACCGTTAAAAAGGTGCTGATCCCGTGAGTGATAAGCAACGGAAAGACACGGAAGGTAACGGAAAGAAACGGAAAGTAGCAGAAAGAAAATGAAAGAAACGGAAGGTAACAGAGAGTTACGGAAAGTGACGGCAAGTAACGGAAGGTTTTTGCCGTTTTCCTCTACTGTCTGTTTCTCTCCGTTTCTGTCCGTTTCTGTCTGGTTCCGTTCTTTGCTTTCTTCTACTTTCCGTTTCTTTCCGTTACCTTCCGTTACTTTCCGTTACTTTCCGTTACTTTCCGTTGCTTTCTGTTTCTCTCTTTTCCTCTCCGTCCCTTCGGCCTGGGCCATTAGCGCCGGGGCGGGAACCGGGGGTGCGGCCTTTTTAGATATTTCTCAGGGCTCGGCTCGGGCGATGGCCTTGGGACAATCCTTTGTCGCCTTGGCCTCGGGCGTTGACGCCATTACCTGGAATCCGGCGGGGCTCGCGATGACCGATGAACGAGAATTTTCTTATTCCTACCTCAAATATATTCAAGGAGTTCAAGCTCCCGTCTATATGGCATATGCCCAGCCGGTGGGGCAAACGGTTTTTGGATTTAGCGGCTCTTACATGAGCGATAATAATTTTGACGTTCGCGATCAAAACGGGGTGCCGCTTTCTAATTTTAACGTCCAGGTTAACAATGGCTATGGGGCTGTTTCTGTCGCCAGATCTTTCTGGTATGAGCGCATTTTTTTGGGCGGAACCCTTCGCCTAGTGCATCAAGACTATAACGGAGATATCTCAGACAGCTTGGTCGGAGATGCCGGAATTATCGTTAAGCCCAATGATTGGCTGAGTCTTGGAGCTTCCTACCAAAATTTTGGCGCCAGCCAATATGTCGTTGGTTCTACAATGCGCGCGGGTTTTGCGATTATCCCTAATGATTTCTTTAAGCTAAGCTTCGAGGTCCATCAATTCGCCGGTGATATTCCGCGGCCCGGAGTCGGCGCGGAATTTACCGTTCCTGAAGAATATTTAGAGGTGGGTCAATTGGCTTTCCGCGCCGGGTATTTTGAAGCCGATAATTATACCGCGATTACCACTCCGAGTTCTCCGGCCATTAACCTTAACGCGGTCAGCGGCATTAGTTTGGGCCTTGGTTTTTACACCTCCGCCGCTTTTGGCTACGGCTTAGGGGTCGATTATGCCTTTGTTCCGATGGGGGCATTGGGGACCGTCAATCAGTTTACCCTGACCACTAAATTTTAGCGATGGGACTAGTCCAGAGGTGTTAAATTTCGTAATCGTTAGCGACTTGACACAATTGAGATCGACTGTTACACTGGGAATATGAGAAAAAAATACCGGCTCAGCCGAGGGCAAACCACGGTGGAATATCTTTTGACCACGGTGGTTTTAGTCGCGGCCTTTTCCGGGTTTTATGGATTTATTCAGCAGCAACTTAAAAGCCTCTTTACCAACGCGGCGATGATGATTCTATCGACGTGGATCTAGGGGCCAAAAAACACAGGAGAGAGAAATGAAAAAAATGAATCAGTGGCTTAAGTCTCAGCGTGGTCAAAACACGGTTGAGTATTTATTGATGTTGACGGTCGTCGTCGGCGTCGTTTTGGCGGCCGGCTTTGCTCTTAAAAAGTATATGCCGAGCCTTTTTCAGCAAATTCAAGGCATGATTTCGGGCGCTGCATCGAATATGGGGCAATAACCTAGGAGAAAACAGGCGGCATTATGAAGACAGCTTCGCCTAGAGGTATCGGGAACACTGGGTTTTGTAAAACCCCGAGGGTTCGACCCCCTCGCCCGATATTTTCAGAACTGGGTCAGGCCCGATTGCAACGTCTTTCCAATAGGCAATCGTGCGCGCCTTCCCTTCGCTCAAAAGGCGGGCAGGTCATGGTTGAAACCCTTCTCATTTTGCCGGTTTTTTTGACGATTGTTTTTACCATCATGGAAATGGGCTATATCGCCTTCTGGGTCATCGTGCTTAACCATGCGACGTTTGAATGCGCTCGCGTGGGGGCGATGACGGCGGCTGGAAAAACAGGGAGTGTGAGTAATCCAACGGGAACGATGCAGGCGCTTCTCAGCCAGCATATCAAGGGCGCGACCTTAACCTCAAGCATGATTCCAACTCTTCAAGATCCGCAGTCCGGGGTTCAAAATGAGGATTTGGAAGTGACCGCGACCTACAACGTGCCGCTGGTTTTTCCTTTGAGCAGCTTAATTTTATCTAATGTGCACGGGCAAAATGTCCGGCAGATTCAGGCCGTCGTCGATATGCCGGTCGAGATTCCATTGCCGTATTCAAACAACTGAGGCTCAACGATTATGGACAAAAAAAATATTCTGATTCCCGCGATCCTGGCGATTGCCGCAGCGACGATTTATCTCATGATTTTGACGGCCAAGGAGCGTTCCTTGATGAGCGCATATGAAACGACGCATGTCTTGGTGGCAAGACTCGACATTCCCGAGCGGACGGTCCTCAAAGAGAATATGGTTGAGCCTGTCTCCATTCCCAGAAAATTTATGCAGCAAGACGCCTTTGAAATTCGCTCTCCTTCGGATATCAGCATGATTTCAAACTTGGTGACGCGCATTCGTATCCCGCAGGGAGACCAGATCACGCAATCGGCGGTCATTTCAATGTCGGCCAAGGCTGGGCTTTCGGTTAAGATTCCCCCGGGGTATCGCGGGGCGATTTTGCCGATTAACCCGGCGATGAGAGACCTCATTAAGCCGGGAGACCATGTGGATGTGCTCGTGACTTTTAACGCGAAAATGGCCGATGGCCATAAAGAAAAAGTGACCGCGACCATTCTTCAGAATTTAATGGTTTTGGCCGTTGGAGACAATATGGGGCAAGGGCTTAACGCCAAGCAGGCCAAGGCCTTGAACTCCCAACAGAGTCAGCTTTCTTCTCTTTCGGATAAGGCCGCGGTTTCCGTCGCTTTAAATCCGGATGAGGCCCAGTATTTAGCCCTTTCGATGAAAGAAGGCGAAGTCACCGTCATATTAAGAGGCTTGGGAGATTTGGAGATGCATCCGATGGAGATGGCGAGTTTTAGAAAGCTCTTTAAATAAGCAAACGAAGTAAATTGGGGGCTTTGCCCCGGCTCAACAGTACGACAACATGATGATGCGACAGTGGTGGGGAGTATTGGTTATTCTGATGGCGAGATCGG
>JAKAQV010000193.1 GCA_021819565.1 bacterium
TATCGGCTCCGGCAAACTCGATGGGCAGGGAATTCCGCCCGATTTTTTTTCTCATAAAAACATCCGCAAGGCGTTCGCTTACAGCTTCGATTATCAAGGATATATTCGGGACATCGAAGGCGGAAAAGGTTTTCAGCCCAATGGATGTATCCCCAAAGGGATGCTGGGGCACAATCCCAATCAAAAAACCTATCGCCTCGACTTAAAAAAAGCGAAAGCCTATTTCAAAAAAGCCCTAAGCGGAAAAGTTTGGCAAAAAGGCTTTCGTTTTACGATGGAATATAACGCGGGTTCAAGCCCCTCGATGGCGATCGCCCATATTTTCCAGCACAATGTAGAAAGCTTAAACCCGCGGTTTCATATGGATCTGAGGCCCATGGATTGGTCCACTTTTTTGGACGCGCTTAATTCCGCGCGCGTCCCTATTTTTGTCATTGGCTGGACCGCGGACTTTCCGGATCCCGACGATTTCGCTTTTCCCCTCATGGACTCAAGAGGAGTCTATCCCTTCACCCAGGGCTATAAAAATCCCATGGCCGACAAGATTATTAAACAAGCCGCGCGCGAATTAAACCTCAAAAAACGAGAGAAGCTTTACTGGAAATTACAAGAGATTGAATACCAGGACGTTCCGCATATTCTGATCGTAGAACCTTTTGAGCTACATGTTCGGAGAAGCTGGGTGCACGGTTGGGTTTATAATCCGGTTCGAAGCGCCTATTTTTACCCGCTTTACAAAGAACTTCCCAAAACAGGAAAAATCAACCATGATTAAATTCATTCTGCGCAGGCTGGCGATGCTGCCCTTGGTGATGCTGGGGGTCACCGCGCTTTTATTCGCGATTCTCCAGTTTTTATCTCCGGACATGCGCGCCGCCCTCTACATCAAAGACCCGCGGCAAATGGCCCATCTTAACGAAGTTATTCGGGAATACGGACTTGATAAGCCGATGCCGGTTCAATACGCGATTTGGCTTAAAGGGGTTCTGCACGGAGATTTGGGATATAGCGAAACCGCCAAAATGCCGGTCTTAGACGCCATCCGGGCGTTTTTTCCGGCGACGGCGGAACTCGCCATCGCGGCCTTTTTTCCGACCTTGATTTTTGGCGTTTTATTCGGCGTCTTGTCGGCTGTTTACAAGGACAGTTGGTTTGATCAACTGATGCGCTTTGTCGCGATCACCGGTTACTCCTTGCCGAGTTTCGTCTTCGGCCTATTTCTATTGATGATTTTTTACGGAGAATTTCACCTGTTCCCGCCGGGAAGATACTCTATTGATGTCGATATTTTGGTTCACTCTTCCTCTTTTCACAATTATACCGGGCTCTTAAGCTTGGACGCGCTTTTAAACGGGCAGTTCGCCGCCTTTTTCAATATCGCCAAACATCTGGTCTTGCCGGCCTTAACCTTGATCTACATCGAAATCGCTCTTATTTTGCGTATCACGCGATCATCCATGCTTGAGGAAATGGGAAAAGATTATATCCGCACCGCGCGGGCCAAAGGTCTGGATGAAAAAACCGTCATCGTCAAGCACGCCCTCAAAAACGCGCTGATCCCCGTCATCACGCTTTCCAGCCTTTTATTTGTCGGGCTTTTGGGCGGAGTGGTCATCACCGAAACGGTTTTCGATTACCCCGGCATCGGCCACTGGGGAGTCGTCGCCGCCCAACAATTAGACGTTCCCGGGGTTTTGGGTTCGACCTTACTGGCCGCTCTTTTATTTGTGCTCGCAAACCTCGTTTCGGATATTCTCTACGCGGTCGTAGACCCGCGGATGAGAACGGGGCATCAATAGGTTTTAAGACTTTTTTAAGACGGCACGGGACAAATCTTTTAGAAATTTTTGCGCGTCCGGCGCGGCGTGAAAAGCGGCGGCTTCTTTGGGGGTTTTCGTCAGGGTCAAATAACACCCCGCGCAAAATGAAATGCCGTAGCGGTCTAAAATCGGCAGAATCTCCGGGTATTGACGAATCAGCTCATGCAACTTTTGATTTTTTAGTTTGGCTTTGCGCTTTCGTTTTTCCATGAAAATGGCCCGCGCGGGAAATTCATCGCGAGAGTGATCGCCCGATCGATATCTTCTTTCGTCGCAACTCCTTCTTTAAAGGCCAATTCCGCCTCTTGAGTAACCGCATTTATCACGCACTCCCACGCTTCTAAATCCGACAAATCTCCATCTCCCGCCGCGACGACTGCCACCTCCGGATTTTCGCCAACACATTTTCCGTCTTGGTAGAGATAAAACCCTTGCCCCGATTTTCGCCCGTTATGTCCCAAGGAGACTAAATGCTCTTGAATGGGTTGCGGCTTAAACCTCTCGGGTCGCTTAAACGCCTCATAGATCGTTTTAGTAATGGCGAGATTAACATCCAAGCCGATTAAATCCATGAGTTCAAAAGGCCCCATCGGAACTTTCCCAATTTCCCGGGCAGCGGAATCTAGCTCTGAAATACCGGCTCCGGCCAAAACCGCGCGCTGAGACTCCAAGTAATAAGGCCGCATGACGCGATTGACGATAAAGCCGGGAGTGTCTTTGACCGCCACCGCCGTTTTTTGA